>CAZAYQ010000171.1:0-3658 GCA_964489345.1 uncultured Clostridia bacterium
AACAGTACCGGATAATCATATTCATTGAATTTTTGCGCCAATTCATCTAAATATCCGTCGTATTTCCCTTTTAGAATATCCAAAGTAATATCTTTTTCCACACCATTTATTATGTCCGTTGTATATAAGCCGTATTCCACAACCTTCCCTGATTCTTTTGCCTTATTCATTTGTTCAGTTTTAAAAGGCAGTGAAAAATTGTTGTACAAAAGAGTTACCGGAAACTTATAATTAAGCATATTTTCTATCTGCTGAAGCCTGTATTCATAATTAGGAAATGTAGGTTCAAATATACCGAAGTCAGCTTTTTCGTTATTTATAAAATATTTATCGTAAAATTCTTGAGTTTGTTCATCAAAGTTCTTGGGTTCAGGATGAAAAACCGCATCCTTTTTTAGCGTATCCGACTTTTCAATAAATTTAAATCCCTTTAAAATTTCATCAATATATAAAGGACAAGATGATTTCATAAATACAGTTATGGATTCATATGTATTTCTAACAAATGTTACTGTTCCGTAATAATTTCTGTCCGGCTCATTACTTTTTACCTTCTGTCTTTCAAACAATGTTATATGGCCTGAAAGACCGCCAAAACTACGGTCGTATTCATTTGTAATTGTAAATTCGGGATTTCTTGCTATGCCTCTGTTGCCGTATATACGGTGGCTAGCATGTGAATTAATGGTATTGTAAAAATTGTCATAGAATATTTCAACTAACAGGTCATCTGATTCAAACCGGCTCTTTACGCTGACTATATCTTCATTAAGCTTTAGATTATCCGGAATTATTATTTCATATCCGTAGGCATTGTTTCTGTATTTATTGTAGAGGGGAGAATAAATTGTTAACTCTGTGCTTTTATCAATTTTAGGAAGCTCTGTGCTTTCAGGTCCCATGACATCTTCTATACCGGGAAGACTCAGCTGTTCAAATATTTTTGCTGCTGTATCCTCTCCACTGAGGGGGGTAAATGTAAGTGCAAAGATTAATCCAAATATTACTTCTCTCATGTAATTCTCCTTGGTCGTTATTTGTAATTTAATTTTAGCAAATATAATATTTTTAGTCAAACCAATTGTTATTAGATGTTTGTTGTGATATAATTCATCTTGTGCAAGGAGGTAGTTATGGTTTCTGCGGATACTTTTAAACGGGGTTTTAAAAATGGTATTGATACAATGATAGATCTTTCAAAAATATTGATTCCTGTATATATTGGGGTTGAACTGCTTGCTGTATCAGGACTTTTAAATATTTTGGCTGAAATATTCGAGCCTGTAATGTCATTGTTGGGGCTTCCCGGTGAAGCTTCTCTGGTAATAATTATAGGGTATTTTTTGGGAACATATGCGGGTTTAGGGGCAATAGCAGCCATTGACCTTAATACAGTTCAAATTACAACACTGGCAATAATGATTTCAATTTCACACGGCTTGATTTCTGAATCGGCAATGGTGAAAAAATTAGGCGTCAGTGCAGCTGCAAGCATAGGAGTGAGGGTTTCTTTCTCTATTTTAATGGGATTTTTATATTATAGGATATTCGGGTGATATTATGAATGGAATTTTAGAAATATTTATTAGCTTATTGAGTTTTTTATGGAGTATTGCCAGGATACTAATACCTATTATGATTGTAATTGAAATATTTAAAGATACACGTTTAATTGATAAAATATCCGATTATTTTAATCCTGTTTCCAAGTTTTTTACAATAAGCAAGACCGCAGGAGTATCTCTTTTGTTTGGTGTGTTTTTTGGAATTACAATTGGGGCAGGTGCAATAATTCAAAGTGTTAAAGACTACAATGTGGACAAAAGAAGTGTTTTTTTAATAAGCATATTTATATCACCATGCCATGCTGTATTTGAGGATGCATTTATTATGGCTGGTGCCGGTGCAAGCATAATACCCTTGGTTGCTGCAAGGTTTATTTCTGCAAGTATAGCAACATTTATATTATCACGGCTTATAAAAAAAGAGCCCGGCAAGGAGACCGGTTTATTATCAGAGTGAAAAAACAAGAGCATACTGTGCAAAACCGATACAGCAATACACTTTCGGTCCATTTTGCTCTATAATGAGATTCTTAAGCTTTGATTTACTCAAAACTTCAAGTAATGTGTGGAATATATTTACAAAAAGATGATTTTCAAATGAAATATACTCAAAATTTCAAGTAATGTGTGAATAATTGGAAATTAATACAGCATAAAACACACATTAATTGAAATTTTGAGTATTTAGTTATAAAGCTTGTTTTTTTACTAGTTTAAATTTTTCAATTCGGTTTCATCACCGCTGTATAGGGCAAACTTTTTGTATCCGTATCCCTGGAATTGATTTAACTGTCTGCCTAATTTTTTGGCTTTTTCATATATGGATACAGTATAGCCTTTCTCTCTTATGCTTTCAGCTTTTGCAAGAACATCTATGTATCTGTCGGCAGGGTCATACAAAAGTACTGCCTTTTCCAAATCAGGGACCTTGAAGTTTTCTTCCATCAGCTGGTTTACCAATCTTTCAAATCCGATTGAAAATCCTATTGCAGGTATCTTTTCACCTATGAAATTTCCTACCATTTCGTCGTATCTTCCGCCACCGGCAATTGAATATCCTAAATCCTTATATGCAATTTCAAATATTGAGCCTGTGTAATAACCCATGCCCCTTATTAATGTAAAATCAAATTCTACATCGTATTTTCCTGCTGCATAAGCATTTGATTCATCAAGAACCTTTTTTACATCTGCTGCAACATCCTCCGGAACTCCGTAATCATTTAAGCAGTCAATTCCCTTTTTATTGATTTCACTAAGTGCTTCCATCAGCTTTTCAACAGAAGCTTTATCATAGCTTCTATCTTCCATTTCGCTTTTAATGCCCTCCATGCCGATTTTATCCAGCTTGTCAACTATGATGCAGACACCGTCAAATTCTTCTTCCGCAAATCCGCAGTTTAGTATTACAGCCTTCAATACCCGCCTGTCGTTGAAACGAACCGCAAAATCTGTTATATTAAGGGCGGTCAGAGCTTTGGCCGTTGTTGCAATCAGCTCTAATTCCGCTGCCTGGGTGCCGTCTCCTATAATATCTATATCGCATTGTTTGAAGCTTCTGTATCTTCCTTTCTGGGCCCTTTCAGCCCTGAACACATTGCCCACCTGAAGCGCTTTGAATACAGGGAGCAAGCTGCCTCGGTTATTGCAGTAAAAACGGCTTAAAGGAACTGTCAAATCGTACCTGAGGCCTAAATCAGACAAATCATCTTCTGTTAAAGCTTCTTTTTCTAAATTAAGCTTATCCCCTCTTTTAAGTATTTTGTAAATAAGCATTAAATTTTCTCCGCCCTGGCTGCCTATTAAGTTTTCTATATTTTCCACAACGGGCGTTTCAAAAAGCTCAAAACCGCTTTGCTTATATGTATCAACAATTACCCCTTCCACATAGTCGCGGATTTCCTTTTCATAAGGGGTTATATCTCTCATTCCCTTTGCAGGGTTCAAATTAGCTTTCATGCTGCCTCCTATATTTGGGACACAGGAGACAGTCCTTAACTGTCCCTCCTTCCCGTATTGATTATTTTGATTATACCATAAACCTATTTAATTTCAACAATTTTGTAAGGTGCCGGCTGTTTAAACTGTCTTCC
>CAZAYQ010000172.1:0-3657 GCA_964489345.1 uncultured Clostridia bacterium
AAGGTCCCTAAGCTATTGATTTAAAATTATAATCAGTTATATTGTAATTATGCTGGATAATTATTCTAATTTTTCTAAAAGCGAAAAAAATTACAAGGGTGAACAATATGGGCTTTTATAAAATTGCCATATGTGATGATGAAGAAATTTTTTTGGAAAAGATATATAGGGAAGTTGAAAACAATCTTAAAAAATTAGACTATGGATATGAGATACAAAAGTTTTTATGCGCCGAAGCTCTTATTTTATCCAATTGCAATGAAAACTTTGATATTGTATTTTTGGACATAGATATGCCGGAAACAAACGGAATTGAAGCAGCAATATCCATAAAACACAGCAATCCTGATATTGTTATTATATTTATTACAAGCAAGGATGAGCTTGTTTATGAATCAATAAAAACTCAACCATTTAGATTTATTAGAAAATCAAAATTAACAGAAGAAATTTCGGAATCTATTATTGAAACATTTAAAATACTTGAAAATAATTTGTACAAGCTGACAATTAAAGCAGATAATAATTTTTATAAAATAGACACAGCAGCAATAACTTATATTGAGAGCAATAAGAATTATGTTATAGTAAATACCTTCAATGGAAAACAATTCAGATACAAACACAGCATAGGCAGTATGGAAAAAGAGCTTGAACCTTATGGATTTATTAGAACCCATTACGGCTATTTGGTTAATCAAAAATTCATTAGAAGAATAGAAGGAAACGATGTTATTTTAAAAAACTGTGTGAAGATTCCTGTAAGCCGTTCAAGAAAATACCATGTACAACAAAAGTTTATTGAATATCTGAGGTAGTTATGAGTCTCTTACTGTTTGAATTGTCAATTAACTTGTTTGAATCATATTTAATGGTTGATTTTATCTCGAAATTTAATGGATTTAAATTTTCAGATTTGAAAAGAAACCTTTATTACATTATATTTATTTTAATCTTATTTATCAATGCTACAATTTCCGGCTATATTAAAACGTTTACAGAAATACCAAGCTTTACACCCCTATTTGTTATGATAATTTATAGCATAATTGCTTTAAAGGGTCGAATTACAGTAAAGATATTAAGTTGTGTTTTATTTACTGTAATAATGCTTCTTGTTAACAGCTTTTCTGTATTTACCTTCGGATTAACCTTCCATGACGACCTAGTAACTATGGTTACAACATTTGACATCTACAGAGCTGCATACATGCTTCCTTCAAAAATAATTTTATTTTATTTATCCAGAATTATCATAAACCTTAAAATAAAACGGTATGGGAATTCTCTTCTTTCCTCATGGGTGTTTTTAGCAATCATACCAACCTTGACAATATTTATAATGGTAGTCATAACAGAATCTGCAATATACACAAAAGATCCGAGGAATACAATTTATTTGGTTTTATCCATTATTGGTTTAATTATAATGAATATTATTTTTTATTACATGTTTGTTAAGATAGGAAAAGAATACGAAATCACTATAGAAAACGAGCTTCTTAAACAAAATATCCAGCTTCAAATGGACTATAGCTCGGAGGCAAATAAATTGTATAAGGAGACACAAATTATCAGGCATGATATAAAAAACCAGCTTATCAGCATCAGGTCATTGTTAGAAGACGAAAAATTCCATAAGGGTTTAGATTATTTAAATAGTATAATTCAGAGTATAGAGAAAACAAAGAAAATAGTCTTCACAAAGAACGACATACTTAATGCCATAGTTAATAACAAGTTTTCCGAGGCGAATTTAAAAGGAATAAAGACGGGTTACTATATAAACTATGATATAGATGGTAAAATCGAGGATAATGACATCAGTATCTTATTCGGCAATTTGTTAAGCGATGCAATAGAAGCCTGCGAAAAAACAAATAATGAGAAAGAAATTTCTTTATTGATAGATAAGAAAAGAGATTATATATATATTGAAGTAAATAATTCTATAGAAAGCTCTGTTTTAAAAGATAATCCGGAGTTAAAAACTACTAAAATAAATAAGAAATTTCACGGATTAGGGATAAAAAGCATTAAAAATATTGTTCGGAAATATGACGGCATAATTAATTATAACGAACATGAGAATATATTTTATTGCAGTATACTTTTGCTCGAAAAGTTATAGCCTTTAAAATTACACAATGTATACGAAGCCCGCCAAGGGTCCCTAAGCTATTGATTTTAAATTAATATCACATATATTGTAATTAAGAGAAATATCATGTCGGAGATAGAGAAAGGAGCAATAAATAATGATTAAAACACGTAAAAGATTAATTTTGTTTATTCTATTAGCCGCAGTAATACTTGTTATAATATTGTTAAACATTGTATTAAATTTAAATATGGCTTCTCCGGATTACGAATATAGTCAATTAGCTTTGCCGGATAACTTCAGCCTGCCTGATGCCCGGGTCATAGCAATAGGCACTGCCACCCACGGCAATGCGGAGCCATATGATATTACAATTGAAATGCTTCAAAAAATGAAGGAAGAAAGAGGCAGTGTTGCATTCGTTTTGGAGGAATTATCAGGAGATGGTGCTAGAATAAATCAAATTCACTCCTATTATGATGATGAGCAGGAAAGACCTCTTGGATTTTACAACGTGTATAACAACAGTGAAATGGACCGGTTATTATCATGGATTAAATCCGAAGGTATCAATTTATACGGTATTGATATTCAATCCACATACCAGGAAGTGGAAGTTATTAAAAGATTTCTGAATGAGAAGGGATATACAGATACAAATATAGACAAATTGCGTTCTAAAACATATGTGGAATTTGAAAAGCAAATGAATCAGCAAATTATTAAGGAAATAGAAAATATAATGGACGAATTGTTAAAAAACAAGACTATAGATGAGCGGGAATTTGATTATATTTCACACCTGATACACTGCATACAAATGAATTATGAATATGTGGCAGGTGGTGAGCAATATAATGTCAGAGATAAAATGATGGCCGAAAACGTAATGTGGGTTATGGAGCATGAATTGAAGTATTATAATAATGAGAATATTGTATTGTTTGCTCATTCCGGTCATATCATAGAAGATGATTTTATAATGAATTACAGGGATATGCTGTATATTACCGTAAGAAATAGGGATATACTGTATATTACCATGGGACATCATTTATCAAATTACCTTGGCGATGATTATTATACTATTGTAACTGAAGCTAAAAATAATTCTTTTATGGCAGTTAGTAATCTCCCTAATGATAAGAGAAAATTGTTTTCAATTGAGCGTAAAGGATCATTAATAGATGCAGTCGGCGGTGAGTCACCAAATATTAAATTTTACACATCGGAATATCTGAAGCAGGCAGGCATATCCACGTGGGACCTGACGTTTATCGGCTCTTACTTTAATAATATAAATACTTTTATTCCTGCCCGTTATACTATAAGTACTAATGTAGAAACATGCTTTGATGCTATGCTGTACTTCGACCAGCTTACACCCAATATTGACAACAGGAGCTTCTTAGATAAATAAAATTTAAGAAAACTTATTTTTCCTTAGGGGGATAGAACCCTATGAATTCAAGCATAACCGGTAGAAAATATCGGGCAATTAAACTTGCAATTTACATCATCGCAGTAGGTATGGCAAATTGCTTGACAAATTACTA
>CAZAYQ010000173.1:0-3623 GCA_964489345.1 uncultured Clostridia bacterium
TTAAAATTTTATAGCTGCTCATGTTCAACCCCTTACAATAAAATAGTTTTGGAATGATCTTCTTTATTGCACCTTATTATTTTTATCATCCAATCTTAGGCAAAATGGTGCAGGATATACCTTGCATGATTTGCCGGTCAAGTATAATTGAATTAGAATTATAAACCAAAGATATCCGATATATCCTTTTCTGCAATCTCTCGCTTGCTTTTCTTGCCTGCGTTTTTCAACATACTGTCTAATTTTTGCTCTACAGATTTTCTTACAAGTTCTTTACTGTCTATATCTCTAAGCTCGAAAAAAAGCATCGGATCAGAATCCAATCTGGCACCTATGCCATACAAGGCTGCTGCTACATGTTTGCACATACTTGCCCAGTCAGGACAGCTGCAGTCAAAATGAATTTCTTTTGGTGACGGGAATATCCCGTATTTTTTCTCTTTAAATAGCACATCCAATTCTTTTGGAAATTTACCTTCAATTAATTGCTCTAATGAATCTATTCTATTATTACACAATGCGGTAACTTGTTTCCACTTTTCACTGCTTAAAGCATCAATTAAAATTTCAACATCGTAGGGCTTTGCTCTGCTGCCTTGCACCTTAGCTGTAACCATTCCTTTAGTAATTTTTAAATCCAAGACCATGTTATTTCGTACATAACTTTTACCCCTGTCAATCCTATTTTCATAATCTGCATAGCTTTCAAGGTTTAAATTCCAGGCCTTTCCCCACCAGCTCTTAGCTAATGTCCTGCCTTCGATAATTATGGGTTCTATATTCGGATTCTTCTTTTTTAATTTTGTCAAAGACTTATTTGCCTTTTCTTTTTTTTCTGCTGCAGATATATATTTGGGGAATCCTCCACGACTCATTATAAATCACCACCTAAAGCAAATATCTTCATTAATTCCTCATTGTTATACTCTGTTATCCACTGTTCTCCTGTAGAGGCCAGAATATCACCTGATAATTTCTGCTTTTCTTCAATAATTAAATCAATCTTTTCTTCAATTGTTCCTTTTGTTACAAATTTATGAACCATAACATTCTTAGTTTGACCTATACGAAAGGCACGGTCTGTTGCCTGATTTTCAACTGCAGGATTCCACCATCTGTCAAAATGTATTACATGATTGGCTGCAGTTAAATTAAGCCCTACCCCGCCTGCTTTTAAAGATAATACCATATACGGTATATACTTTTCACTGTTAAACTCACTTACCATTTCATTTCGCTTTTTTACAGGTGTACCGCCGTGAAGCACAAATCCTTCTCTTAAAAATATTTTACCTAAAAAGTCAGATATTGGCTCAGTCATCTCCTTAAATTGAGTAAATACTAATACTTTTTCTCTTTTCTCATATATAGTTTCGCATATTTCTTTTAATTTTTCAAATTTACCGCTTTGCTCTGCTTTATATTCTTCTCTGCCTAAATAATGATCAGGATGATTGCAAATTTGTTTAAACTTCATTATACTTGACAAAACAAGTCCTTTCCGTTCAATACCTTCTGCATACATAAGCTTTTCTTCAATTTGTTTTATAAGCTGCTCATAAAGCGCAATCTGTTTCTTTGTTAAGTCAGTGTATTCATTCATTTCTATCTTGTCAGGCAAATCAGCTATAATACTTTTGTCCGTTTTTAACCTTCTAAGCATGAAGGGTTGAATCATCTTACGCAGCTTGGCATATCCCGCAGGGTTTTCTTTTAATTCTTTAGTAAAATTTGTAAACTCTTTGGCTGTACCAAGAAGTCCTTGATTAAGAAAATCATATAGGGACCAAAGATCGCTTAACCTATTTTCAATTGGTGTTCCGGTCAATGCAATTCGCATCTTAGCCGGTATTTTTTTAATTGCCTTTGTTTGCTTTGTTCCGGGATTCTTTATAGCCTGCGCTTCATCTAAAATTAAATAATCCCAATTTATATTTTTCAATTCATCCAATCTTAATGCCATGCCGTAGGTAGTTATGTATAAAAATTCTCCTTCCCTATATTGGAGGGTTTCAGAGTTTTTTAAATCACTTTTATGGAGTATTTGATAAGGCATTTCGGGAGCAAATCTTTCAATTTCTTTCTGCCAGTTTCCAATGAGCGAAGCCGGAAGGATAAGCAGAGCCTGTCCTCCCCTATTCAATCTGTGATATTCCAAAAAGGCAATCATCTGAACAGTCTTACCTAATCCCATATCATCTGCCAAGCAAGCACCAAAACCAAATTGCGACATATTATTAAGCCAATTATAGCCACATTCCTGGTATTCCCGCAGTTTCGCATGAAATGTAGGGACTGTACTTATCTTCTTTATTTTACCCGGATTAAGCATAGTTTCTTTTGCATTTTTTAACCATTGCCCGTTAGATACTGATACTTCTATCTCATCAGCCGGCAATTCCAGTATATTGTTTATATTTAATTCCAGTCTCATTGCATCGCTAAGAGATAAGTCTTCATCATATGCAAAATCCTTAACTCTTTCAAATGCTTCAAGTACAGTTTCCAACTTCTTTTTATTAATTTCAACCCATTTACCTTTATATTTTACCAAGCCTTCTGCCATTTTTAAAAACTCTTTTAATTCGGTTTCTGTAATCTCTTCACCATCTAAGTTAAGGGAAGAAGAAAAGTCCATTATTGCAGACAAACCGACCTTAGAAGGCTCTTTTTCTCCAACCTTCATAGAAATACCTATCGAATTGCTTTTTTTACGCCACCAGTCCGGCACCCTGCACATAATTCCGGCTTCCTCATAAATCTCGATTTCCTTTAAAACTATATATGCTTCTTCGGCTGTAAGCTTTAAGGGTGAAAATAATTCACCGCTTTCAAGCAGACCTGAAATAAATGAACTTTTATCGGCTGCTTTGATAACTGTTGATATAAGTGAAATTAATTTTTTTTCATCACCATCAAATTCTGTCAGTGCATGTTTTAAAGGTGTATGTAACGCTCGCTTGCTTTTAACAGCTTTTGTTGAATATGTAGCCATAAATGCAAACGGATACTGTTCATCTTTGTTTTCAACCAAATGAAAAAATACCCTGCCTACTACGTTTATATTTGAATTGTATTCTGCAAAATACCTTGCAACTGCTCCGTTATAATTTTTTATTTCTGATTTAAAAACATCTAACAGCGATTCCCAAATATTTATTAGCCAATCATTATCAACATATTCCATACCTATAACAAACGGCATCTCTTCTTTTAATTGATAAAGTTCATCCTCGGTCAATTCAACTTCCACCATGTCTCTTATCAATTCAATTTCCGGTAATTGACTTAACTTTTTTATAAGAATTTCTGCTATATTGTGTAGATATTCAATTGAAGGTGCAAACCATTTTTCTTTGTTTAAAAATCCAAGATGAAATAAAGCTGCATATCTATCGTTATCAAATGCAGTCTTCCAAGTCTTTAATACATCTGCTGACAAATCATATATTTCATCAATTACAAATCCTTCCGGCAAAAAATATGCATTTAACTCATGTATTGTTTTTGTTTTTACTTGTGCCATATATATCTCCATAGTTTTTTTATCTAAAATTTATTCTATCAGAATCAATGACTTTATTCAACAGAAAAGGATGAAGCAATATACACTTCATCTCATA
>CAZAYQ010000174.1:0-3620 GCA_964489345.1 uncultured Clostridia bacterium
CCATGGAAGAGCAGTCAAAGCAAATAGAAAGGGATATACTAGCTGCCCAGCGTGCAGTTGAATATGCAGGAGGCGAATTGATGTGGCCTGTACCGGGAAATTATTATATAACCTCTTATTTTGGGGGAAGAAGTCATCCTATAACAGGTGTATGGTCAAATCATGGAGGGATAGATATAAGAGCTTCTTACGGTACGCCTATTGTGGCGGCAAATTCAGGGGAAGTAATTTTTGCAGGTTATCATTATTCCTACGGCAATTATGTAATAGTTGACCATGGCGGAGGAATTGCAACATTGTACGGACATTGCTCAAGATTGTTGGCACGGGAGGGAGACTCTGTATTAAAAGGCGACCACATAGCACAAATTGGCTCTACGGGAGAATCAACAGGTAACCACCTTCACTTTGAGGTGAGAGTTAACGGAGTAAGAAAAGATCCTATGGAATATTTAAAAGCTCGTTAATGACAAGGGTGACAAGGGGACGGGGTTGCTGTCATAATCTTATGACAGCAACCCCGTCCCCTTGTCACCTTTGTCATCCTTAAATCAGGGCTCTTTTTTTAGACTCTCCCATCAACTCATCCAATTTTTCTGAATTCATAGTTTCGTATTTAAGCAGGTATTGTGCAATTCTGTCAACCGCATCTTCATTGTCGCGGATTATTGTCAGGGCGTTTTCATATGCGTTTTCTGTCATTTCTTGGGCTTCATCCTTGATATTATCCAAATAATATTTGATAAGTCTTTCGTCAATGCAAGTATTTTGAGTATTTTTACCCATACCGTAATTGCAGATTATCTCATAGATTATATTTGTGGATTCTTTAATATCATTTGATGCGCCTGTTGATATTTCACCGATGAATATTTCTTCAGAAGCTCTGCCGGCTAAAAGTACAGTAACCTTGCTGCAAAGTTCATTTTTTGTGTAGAGAAATTTATCTTCTGTGGGGAATTTTAAAACATATCCTAAAGCCTTGTCTCTTGGAACTATTGAAATTTTCTGCACCTTGTCGATATTAAGTATTTTGGCTGCCACCGCATGACCTGCTTCATGGTACGCAACAATTCGTCTTTCCTTGTCTGAAACAGTGGAATGCTTTATTTCCAAGCCTGCAGCAATCTTTTCAATGGCAAATTCAAAATTATCATTGTTGATTTTCCTTGATTTGTCCTTTATTGCCTTAAGTGCAGCTTCGTTTGCTATGTTGGCTAACTGGGCTCCCGAAAATCCATGGGTTTTAACAGCAATATCCTTAAGCTGGACCTTCTTGTCAAGGGGCTTATTTTTTGTATGAACTTCCAATATTTGAAGTCTTGAGTGGTAATTGGGATTTCCTACATATATTTTTCTGTCAAACCTGCCCGGTCTTAAAAGTGCTTCATCCAGCAGATCTAACCTGTTGGTTGCAGCAATTACAATTACATTGCTTGCATTGTTAAATCCGTCAAGCTCAATTAAAAGCTGATTTAGGGTCTGATCCTTTTCATTGTTGCTGTCAGCATTTCTTTTTGCCCCCAGAGCGTCTACTTCGTCAATAAAAATAATGCTGGGAGCTTCTTTCCTGGCTTTTTCAAATATAGTTCTAACTCTTTTTGCTCCCACACCAACATATTTTTCTACAAATTCAGACCCGGAGGAATAAATGAAGGTTGCTTTTGCTTCTCCTGCTATTGCTTTTGCAATAAGTGTTTTGCCGGTTCCGGGAGGACCATATAAGAGTATACCCCTTGGAACCCTTGCATCCATAGACTTGTATTTGTCTTCGTTATTCAAAAAGTCAATTATATCCATTAAATCTTCTTTAATTTCCTCAAGTCCGGCAACGTCATCAAAGCCTATTTGAATTTTTGGCTCTTCCGGTTTTTTCTTTTCAAAATATGATACGGAGGATACCATCTCATTTACCTCCATGTCATCATCATGATGCTTATTTTTCATAAAATTTGACATTGTTTTAGATATGAACATTGTGTATAATATTAATGGAGCTATATATAGTAATGGTAATTTAATATTTTGAGGCATTGCCGCAAATAAAATAATATATACTATTAAGAAAATTATTATAGGGAAAAATTTAATTTTCATATTACCTCCTTATGTCAAAAACTTTAAATAATTTTAATGATAGCTTTATCTTTACCATTACAAAAAAAGTTATCACGTAATTCGATAAATAATTGTTGACATTTATTGTTATCTTGTATATACTGATTAAGTGTTCAAGAAGAAGTAACCGCTTCTCACCTTGCGGCGTTTTAATAACTGCCAGCCTGGTTAACAAATAAATGCAATAATATTGTGTTTTTAGGCAGCGGTGAAAACCGCTGTTTTTTTATAGCCCTAACCCTGTTTTTCAGAGTCCTTTTTCTGAAAAACAGCGGTAGGTCTTATGCAGCGCAATCCCAATTTGCACGACCGGAGGGAGTGAACAAATTGGTGATGGAGCCTGCTATAGCCCTTTATGACCTAACCCAATTTCTTCGACAAAATAGGTAAGGAGAAAGAAATTGATGGTAGGTCAAACGCAAAGAATTCCCAAATTTTGTGAGCGGCAGCGAGCAGAAAATTTGGTGAATTCCCCTGCGAACCCTGTTTTTCAGAGGTATGGGGATACACTTCCCTGTATGGGGAAAGTCTTTGCCGGTTGAAGGATGTCCCCGGATTAGATTTTCTGAAAAACAGCGGCAGGTCTTATGCAATAAGTATGTGTGATAAAAATAATGTAAAATCTTATATTATAAACATCTGAAATTTAAAGGAGGGAAAAGATATTAAAGAACTTCAAATCAACGAGCAGATTCGTGAAAAAGAAGTAAGAGTCATTGACTCTGATGGAAGCCAGCTTGGAATTATCAGTACAAAAGAGGCTTTAAAAATTGCTGAAAGCAAAAAGCTTGACTTGGTTAATGTATCGCCTAATGCAGAACCGCCGGTGTGCAGGATTATGAATTATGGTAAATATAAATATGCTCAGGCAAAAAAAGAAAAGGAATCCAAGAAGAAACAAAAAGTAATAAATGTAAAAGAAATTAGAATGACACCAAACATTGAGGATCATGACCTGGCTGTCAAAGCTAAGAATGCATCAAAATTTCTGGAAGACGGCGACAGAGTTAAAGTTGTTGTACGCTTCAGAGGAAGAGAACTTGGGAAAATGGATATGGGAAGAGAAGTCTTGATGCAATTTGCTGAAATGACATCGGAATATTCTACGATAGATAAATTTCCAATTGTAGAAGGTAAAAATATGACCATGTTTTTGACACCAAAAAAATAACATTAAGGAGGAAAAGTTATGCCAAAAATTAAAACTAACAGATCAGCCGCAAAGAGATTTAAAAAGACCGGAAGCGGTAAAATAAAAAGATCAAAATCAGGGAAAAACCACTTTACAGGTAAAAAGCCTTCCAAAAATATTAGAGATTTAAGGAAAGGCACATTGATATCAGAAGCTGATGAAAAAAGAATAGGAAAATTAATCCCATATTAAAATATAACTTAAGGAGGAACTATAATGGCAAGAGTAAAAGGTGCTGTAAATGCCAAGAAAAACCATAGAAAAGTATTGAAACTTGCTAAAGGATACTACGGAGCAAAGAGTAAATTAT
>CAZAYQ010000175.1:0-3593 GCA_964489345.1 uncultured Clostridia bacterium
AATGACGGTCCTGTCACCATATTGCTTGACAGCAAAAAAATATTTTAGGAGGAAATAATGATATTTGAAGCTTTGGAAGTAGGTATTTACGGTGCTAACTGCTATATTGCAGGAAGCGAAGAAAGCGGGGAGGCAGCCATAATAGACCCCGGGGCCGACTTTAATAAAATTGACAGTAAATTAAATGAATTGGGGCTAAAGCCAAAAATGATTATACTTACCCACTATCACGGGGACCATATAGGTGCGGTGAAAGATTTTGTAGATAAATACGGTTTAAAAGTGTATATCCACAAGGAAGATGCAGAAGCGCTAAAAGACCCTGCCATGAATTTTACAAAATCAATGTTTGGCAAGGGTCTTTCATTAAAGGCGGATGTAGAACTTCTTGACGGGGATGAAATAAGCTTAAGTGAATTAAAATTTGAAATAATTCATACCCCCGGCCACACAAGAGGAGGCATCTGTATAAAGGTTGGAAATATAATGATGACAGGGGACACTCTGTTCAACTCATCTATAGGGAGAACTGATTTTCCGGGAGGATCCTATGAAGAAATTATAAACTCAATTAAAGAAAAAATATTCAAATACGATGATGATACGGTGATTTATCCCGGCCACATGTCACCTACAACAATAGGGAAGGAAAAACAATTCAACCCCTTTGTAAAGATGGCCTAAGCCCGGCAAATGATTTTACAAGGAATATCCAATGTTTAAATTTTATTTTTCAGGTCACGATTATGAATATGAAGCAAGAAATGCCCTCAGGGTATTTGATTTAAACACTGATTACGAAATAATATACGGCTCCTTTGAAGGAAGGGGCTTATCTCTTGTGTCAAGCCTTGAAGAAGGGGAAATTATCAGTGCAAAAGCACAGCTTTACAATGACAGGGTCCTCTTATACCAGTCATGTTTCAAGGAAGATGATATTGTTTTAGAGAAATTCGGTCTTAGAAAGCTGAAAAAAACATTGGTTATAAAAACAATACACAATGTTCTTAAATTATATTACAAGGTTGAACCGGACTATGGAATTTTAACGGGAGTCAGGGTGGTTAAAATTTTGCTCACCGCAAAAGGGCAGTCTAAAAAGGACCAGGAAATAAATGATATATTGACAAATACATATGAAATAAAGGAAGAAAAAACTAAGCTTCTATGGGATATTTTAAAAATAGAAGAAAAGTATATTGATAAAAATTTAAACAAGAAAAACTACAGCTTATATATAGGTATTCCCTTCTGTCCTTCCAAGTGCACTTATTGCTCCTTTACATCATTTGTAAACTGCCCAGATAAAAAAATAAATTCCTATCTGGACACACTGATATATGAGGTTGAAAAAACAATCGAACATGCAAAAAAAAGAGAATTATCCCTGCATACTATTTATATAGGGGGCGGAACACCGTCTGTATTAAATGAAGGACAGACAGATAAAATTTTCAGTGCAATAAAAGACCATTACCGCCTATCTGATATTAAAGAAATTACTTTTGAAGCAGGAAGACCTGACACCATAAATAAGGGAAAACTTATTTTCCTTAAAAATAATTATGTAAACAGAATATCCATAAATCCCCAGACTATGAATGATAATACTTTGCTGGCAGTGGGGAGGGGGCATTTATCCTCTGACATTGTTGAAAAATACTTAATGGCAAGAGAAATCGGGTTTAAAACTATAAATATGGATGTTATTTTGGGGCTGCCCGGAGAAGATGAGGAAGATGTACAAAATACAATTGATCTTCTTGCAGGGTTAAATCCTGAAAATATTACAGTCCACTCACTGGCTTATAAAAAACATTCTGAGCTTGCCAGGGAAAGTGTAAAGTTCCAAAAAGATTATGACCTTATAAATAAAATGCATGATGTAATACAGGATGTTTGCCAAGATAAGGGATACAAACCATACTACATGTACAGGCAGAAGAATATTAAAGGAAACTCGGAAAATATCGGCTATAGCAGAGATGACAGGGAATGTATCTACAATATGCTTATGGTAGAAGAATTTGAAACCATCCTTGGATGCGGTCTTGGAGCTTCAAGTAAAATAATCACAGGTGAAAATAAGCATGTTACGTTGCGAAATTTCAAAAGTTTGGAAGAATATTCAAATAGAATTGATGAAATAATAGATAAAAAGCGGGTTTTACTAGGGGTGTGACGTCCTTGTCTTTTTATGTGGACGGGGTAAAGACCTATAAAAAAAGCTATTGATTGAGGAGTCGAATGAATAAAGAATAAGAGGAGGCAGTTGCCCCCTCTTAATTTCCATTTATATTATCCGCTTTATTTGCTAGTTCAGCATCTTTCTTTGATGTTTCAATTTCCCAATGTATTATAAATGTCAAGGCTGCTCTCAATACTACTATTGATGCAAGAATTATCAATTCATCAATAGTTCTTATGACCAATGTTTTAAGTATTTCCGCACCCAATTTAAATTCCAAAGCCATTGCTAAAGCCTGTGACAGTTCAATTTTAATTTTTTCATCTCCAAAATTGAAATGTCTTGATCCATATTTAATAAACGCTTTTACAGCTGAGTATAAAATAATAAATACTCCAATAAGTTCAAGCAAATGTGCAATGTTAGGAACCATAAGGTTTATAAGATGTTCTAACATTTTTTCTACCTCTTTATATAATGTCTTTCACATTATAGTGTATTTATATTACTTTGTCAAAGAATGTTTTTTTAAATAAATATTTAGGGTTTTAGAATTTTAAGACATATTAAGCCTCTTTATATATATAAATAAATAAAGGGGTGATATATATGGTTTTAAGATTAAACAAAAAGCTGTTTATGGTTATAATTATAGTGATTTTAATAATTGCAGGTTTTTTTGTTTTTAATTTCTTTAAGAATCTATCTGTTACGGTTTCAACAAATATATCAAATTGGGGACTTAAATTCAATGCTGAAGGCAGAGCACCCATGGGCAATGCCGGCAAGGATTTTTTGAAAAAATACAATGCTTATTATGTGGGGGAAGAGGACGATAAATGCATTTTTCTCACATTTGATGCAGGATTTGAAAATGGAAACACTCCCAATATACTTGATACATTGAAGGCTCATGATGTGAAGGCTGCATTTTTCCTGGTGGGCCATTATCTGGAGGAGGAGCCGGATCTTGTTAAAAGGATGGTTGAAGAAGGTCATATAGTCGGCAACCATACCTACCACCATCCGGACATGTCGCTTATTTCTGATAAAGAATCATTTAGCAGGGAGCTGACTTCCCTGGAAGAATTATATAAGGAGATAATCGGTCAAGAAATGCCCAAATATTACAGGCCTCCCCAGGGAAAATTTAATGAAGAAAATCTAAAAATGGCTGATGAATTAGGCTATAAAACAATTTTTTGGAGCCTTGCATATGTAGACTGGTATAAGAATGACCAGCCTACTAAAGAGCAGGCATTTAAAAAACTTGTTCCCCGCATACATCCGGGGGCAGTGGTTTTATTGCACTCTACCTCGGATACAAACGAACTTATATTGGATGAGCTTTTAACTAAGTGGGAAGACTTAGGCTACACATTTAAAAGCCTGGACGACCTGACAA
>CAZAYQ010000176.1:0-3593 GCA_964489345.1 uncultured Clostridia bacterium
CCGGTTGCAATAACAATATGTATTCCCTGCTTGTGAAGCTCCTTAAGTATATGTGTATTCTTATCGCTTATTGTTTTTTCATCATTTAGAAGGGTTCCGTCTAAATCCAATACTACCATTTTGTAATTCATAATTGTCTCCCGAGTTTTTCTTATCTTTATTATACTATAAATTTTAATAAAAAAAAAGACCTGTAAACTAACATACAAAAAGCCGGGATTTCTCCCGGCTTTAATTTTGCTGTTATCTTACTAACAGAGCCTCTTATTCTGCTACTGTTGAATACATGAAGTATTTGTATCCTAAGGGGCTTGCAAATGCACCGTTAAGGTCTTTGCTCATCATGAAAATATCTGTGTAATAATAAATCGGGCATATAGCTCCTGTTTCCATGAGTATATCTTCAGCATCATGCATTAATTTAAATCTTTCTACTGCATCTTTAGATGCTTTTACTTCAGAAATTATCTTATCATAAGATTCAGCCCAAGTTTTTCCGCTTTCACCCTTGTAAGTGTATCCTGCATAGTTAGCATGGTCACCCTTACCAAATTGTGAATCGTTGTTTCCGCTTGATGTAATCCACATATCAAGGAATGATATAGGATCATTGTAGTCACCTAACCAGCCGTTTCTTGCAACTGAATAGTTACCTTGCTTACGAGTTTGAAGGAATGTTCCCCACTCTTGTTTTTCAATAGTCATATTGATTCCGTAGGATGCAAATGTAGCTTGAAGATACTCGGCAATTCTTTCATGTCCTGTTCCAACATTTGTTATATAAGCAACTGTCGGGAATCCGGCTGAAACCTTTCCTGCATCATCAACTGTGAATAATTTTGATGATTCAGCTGCATCTTTTAACAATGCAATTGCTTCTTTTGTATTATCTTCATAATCATCGGGATCAACGCTGTAATAGCCTTTTCCATCCCTGTTTGGACCGTTAACAGCGATGTATTCTGTAGCTCCGTCAGGCTCTAAAAGACCCATTGCAACGAATCCTGCTGCTTCTACCTGCCCTGCCTGACCTATTTCTTCAACAATGTATGTTCTGTCTATCATAAGGCCAAGAGCTTTTCTTATCTTCGCTTTGTCAGCTTCTCCGAATTTAGCAAAAGCCTTATCATTTACATTATGTGAAATATAGTAGGTTCCAAGCTGTCCTGTTATAAAGAATTCATCAGGATTAGCTGCTTCCAATGATTTAATTTCATCGTTGGGAACAGAATCTATAAACAAGTAAGAACCATTTTGGAAGTTAGCCAAAATTGATGTATCATCGTCATTAAAAGCAAATATTAATTCCTCTGTTAATATGGAATCTTTATCATGGTAATATTCATTCTTTTTCATTACCAATTCACTTTGTGAAAAATCCACAACCTTGTAAGGTCCGTTTCCTATATAAGTTTTAGCATCCGTTGCCCAAGCTTCATTACCTTCAACAACATCTGATTTTACAGGCATATATGTTGGGAATGCTGCTAATTCATTGAAATAAGGAACGTCTATAGGAAGAATAACCGTAAGTGTTTTTCCGTCTTCGGAAGCTGAAACATTAAGTACTGCATCAGGATTTATCCTGTTGCCGTCGTCATCAGCTTCTGCCACTGCTTCGTAGCCGTCAACAACTTCAAACATATAGTTGTAATCTGCTCCTGTTGTCGGGTCTGCTGCTCTGTTCCAAGCATAAACGAAATCCTGTGCCGTTAAATCAGTTCCGTCATTCCATTTTAAACCATCTTTCAATTCATAAACATACTTAACCTTTCCATCTTCTGCAGGTTGAGCTTCCGGTAATTCTTCCGCTAAATCAGCATATAATTCCAGTGCTCCGTCTGCTTTTTGCCTGTAACCGACTAATCCTGCAAATGTATGGATTATATAAGTGGCTCCGTCAACTGCACTGTTAAGTGCCGGGTCAATAGTGTCCGGATATGCACCAACGCTTACTGTTATGCTTTCTGCAATTGCAGGAGTTTCCGGTGTTCCGGGTGTTTCGGGTGCAGATGGTGTTCCCGGAGTTTCCGGTTGTTTAGGTGTTTCTGTTTTTCCGCATGCTGCTAATGAAAACACCATAGCAAATACTAAAATTAAAGATAAGATTTTTTTCATTACTTTCCTCCTATTGATATATATATTAATTATAATAAAAATTATAAAAAATATCACTAAACATGTATGCATGCCACCATATGTCCCGGTGACACTTCTCTTAGCTCTGGCCTTATCTCGGCACATTCCTTGGTCGCTCTTTGGCATCTGGTCCTGAAAGGGCATCCGGACGGCATATTTAACGGGCTTGGAACATCTCCTTCAAGTAAAATTCTCTTGTGGTTTCTTGCATGATTGGGGTCAGGCACAGGTACCGCCGATAACAGTGAAATAGTATAAGGATGAAGAGGGTGATTGTATAATTCATCAGAACCTGCTAACTCCATCATTCTCCCCAAATACATAACTGCAATTCTATCTGAAATATGCTTAACAACCAATAAATCATGGGCAATAAACAGATATGTTAAACCAAGCTGGTCCTGCAAATCTTCAAACTTATTTATTATCTGGGCTTGTATGGATACATCAAGAGCCGATACAGGCTCATCGCATACAATGAACTCAGGTTCAACTGCCAAGGCCCTTGCAATTCCTATTCGCTGACGCTGTCCCCCGGAAAACTCGTGTGCATAACGAGTTGCATGCTCGCTTGAAAGCCCCACCATTTCCATAAGTTCGTTTATTTTATTATCTCTGTCTTTATTGTTTTTATAAAGTTTAAATACATCTAATGGTTCCCCTACTATGTCCCCTACTGTCATCCTAGGATTAAGCGACGAATACGGGTCTTGAAAAACCATCTGTGCATTTTGTCTTAAATTTTTTATAGATTCCTTGCTTCCGATTCTATTGCCTTTAAATATTACCTCACCGCCGGTAGGTTTATATAACTGAAGTATAGACCTTCCCACTGTTGTTTTTCCACAGCCGGATTCACCTACCAAACCTAATGTTTCACCTTTTTTTATATTGAAAGATATATCATCAACAGCCCTCAAAGACTTGCTTTTTAACATGCCTGTTGATATATCAAAATATTGTTTCAAGTTATTTACTTCAAGAAGATTATTCTTATTTTCCATGATACATCTCCTCTACTTTATCTTTTGAAAGCTTATTTTCCTCAATTCCTGATTTTACATTCATCCAACACCTTGATGTATGACCTTTTAATATTAATAACTCCTTAGGATTATGAGTAAGACAAACTTTCATGGCATTTTCACATCTTGGGGCAAAGGCGCAGCCGTCAGGCAAATTCAATAAATCAACGGGATTTCCGCCTATGGGCTTTAGCCGTATTTTTTCGTCTTGAGTTGTCGGTATTGATTTTAACAACCCTTTTGTATATTCATGCTTAGGATTATAGAAAATATCATCGGAAGTTCCCCTTTCCGATATTTCCCCGGCATACATAACGATTATTTCATCGCACATTTCTGCTACAACACCCAAATCGTGGGTTATAAGAATTATAGCCATTCCCAATTGTTTCTGCAAATCTTTCATTAAATCAAGTATCTGAGCTTGAA
>CAZAYQ010000177.1:0-3590 GCA_964489345.1 uncultured Clostridia bacterium
CAACAATATATGCCTGAAAGCATAAAAACAAAATTTTATGAGCCTAAGGATTCGGGCTACGAAAGTAAAATTAAAAAATTTTTGGAATATTTGAGACAGTAAGGAGGCATAAAATGTATAAACTTTTTGGTAAAATTACCGACCCAAATATTGAAAGTATAATAAAGGATAAAATAAATTTTCAAAATTTAGATAAGGGGCAAAATTACGATATCTTCGTGGATTTCTATAACTTGGACCTTGAAGAAGATATGTTAAATTTCGATGTTCCTTATGAAATTAAAAAAGACCATTACAGATTTATCAAAAAAATCAGAACTTTGTTTGAGAACAATCAGATTAAAATAAATGAGTTTAATCTGATGGGAACCATAGCCGACCTTAAGGAAAATGAAATCAATATTTCGATTTTAAAATCAAAGGCTGACAGTAAGAAAAATATTATATGGCCCTGCAAGGAAATATTCTTGTTTGAAGACCATAAGAACAGGCTTGATGAGCTGCTTTTCAGCAATCAAATTTCTGAAGAAGATTATGAGTCCAACCTTGAATTTTTGAAGGATGAATTAAGTATTTATGAAAATGACGAGGAACATAAATATATAAATTAGCCTATGTTACCGTATTTACATGGAACCTTCCCTGCCCATCTTAATAAAATATGGGTGAGGAGGTATCCTAATGGAGTTTTATATTATTACCTTTTTACACGGGAACTATGCTGTTGCCGCATTTAACAGACTGCAGGGATATGGGGTTAAAGGTATACAATTGATACAGACACCTTTCAGCATAAAAAATGAATGTGATATATGTATAAAAACTAATAACCAAAAAACACTTGATGCAGTATTAAATGAATGCAGGGATAAATTTCCCGTAAGCAATGTTTACGGCCGGATTAATAAAAACGGCTCATATGTATATAAATTGCTGCCATAATATTTAAAGGCAAAAAATAATAAAAATATTTTGCGAAATATTTTTATTATTTTTTGTTAGGTAAAACGCTATTTAATCGCATAAGAAAAAGTGTTTGAATGAAACTTGAATAATTATAATGTTAACATATATAAAAGTGTGGTATAATAAGGTAAATACGTTATTGGAAGGTTGTTATGAGCAGATACAATACTATTGATTTATATAAAAAAGAAATAGACAAACACAGGCCTTTTGCGGGAGACATGCTTGAGCAGATAAAAGCTTATTATAAAATAGGTTTAACCTGGTCTTCCAATGCTCTTGAAGGAAATACTTATACAGAAAGCGAAACCAAAGTATTACTGGAGGATGGTCTCACAGTAGGCGGCAAGCCCTTAAGAGAAACATTTGAAGTTTTAGGTCACGGAAAAGCATATGATTTTATGTTTACTCTTATAAAAGGAAAAAAAATAAAAGAAGAGCATGTTCTTACAATGCATAAATTATTTTATGAGGATATAGAAGAAAACTACGCCGGTAAATACAGGGATATGAATGTTATTATATCAGGCTCAAGTTATCCGGTTACAGACTATAACAATATTAATTGTGAAATGTCAGAGCTGTTTAATTGGATAAGTAATAATAGACAAAATCATCATCCTGTTGAGTTTGCAGCATTACTACACAAGAAGTTTGTGTTCATCCATCCCTTCAAGGATGGAAACGGAAGGGTAGCAAGGCTTTTAATGAATACAGCATTAATTCAGGACGGTTATCTTCTTGCCATCGTACCTCCTATCTTAAGAAACGATTATATTGCATTATTGGAAAAAGCTCATAAGAATGATAGGCCTTTTATTGAATTTATAGCTGAAAGAGTTAAAGAATCTGAAAAGGAAATAATGAGATTATTGCATATGGAAATACCAAAATTAAATTAAATATTTAATATTAAATAATTCATGAATTGTTTAGAGTAATTAGTTCTCAATTGCTGAGAGCAGTGCATGAAAAGGAAGAGCATTAGTTATTTAGCATTTCATAATTAGTTGGTAGGATTGCATAGTATTATAAAAGCATTGCTAATGGGGTATAATTATGGTACAATGATACCACGGAAGGAGTTGAAGACTATGCTGCAAATTATTCCAATTAGAGATTTAAAAAATACAAGTGAAATATCAAAAATGTGTAAAGAATCTGATGAACCCATCTACATTACTAAAAATGGCTACGGTGATATGGTTATTATGAGTATGGAAGTATATAAAGAAAAGATGTTTATGCTTGATGTATATGACAAGCTTTTGGCTGCTGAAGAAGAAATAAAATCGGGAAAGACCCTTGATGCTGATTCTTCAATAAAAAGCATAAGAGAAAAATATAATGTATAAAATAAATGTATCAGAATTAGCCCATCATGATTTAGACCGAATTGTATCTTATATTACAGTTAACATTGCCAGCCCAATGGCTGCAACAAATTTTCTTGACGAAGTAGAGAAATGCTATGATTATTTGAAGCACAACCCTTATATGTATGTAAAATGTCAAAATGAGCGACTCGAAAAAGAAAGCTATCGTAAAATTCCTATAAAAAATTATCTACTTGTATATAAAATTGTGGAAGAAGATAAAACAGTAAATATTTTACGGTTCTTCTATGGGGCACAGGATTATTTAGAATTAATATGATACGATAACAATCGTCAATGAGTTTAATAAAATAACAAATTTTAGGGGCCCGGATCAAATAATCTGGGACTTGTTTTGCCACAGGGGCTCGTGTCATAATAGTGACAGGGTGCATAAATGCTTTAGTCTCAAGGGTTTCAGGAACTTTTATTGTAAATAATTCATGCATTGTTTAGAGTAACTTGGTATAATTGTTGTAAGCAGTGAATGAGAATAAGGATTTTTAGATATTTTATAACTTATAACTGTTTGATTTATTTATATTAAAACAATTGCTATTTATGTATAAGTAGATAACCCGATAAACGTGTAGTAATATGATTATATTTTAAGGGAGGAAATAAAATGATTATACTTGGAATTATAGTGACTATTGTTATTGGAGTAGTGGGTAGCGCTATAGGTTATAAAGCTAATGCTACTGAATTAGGACCAATATTATCGGTTGCAACAATGGGTGGTTTTATTATGTTATATATAAAGAAAAATAACATTAAATAATCTTATTGGTACTTATAATATAAAAATGTTTTTAGTTGTACATTTTTTACAAATTGAGTAGTATCTGTAGAATTATGTGTTGCTAAAAGGGCAGCAAAGCTATGAAAAGTCTGAATTTTTGGGACTCTTAAAGGAAAAAAGTGGTTATTAGCGATGTATAAATTTCTTAATGGAAATCTGTGGGTAGGAGGAGTATAAATTTGAAAATAAAAAGTAATAAAAAATTATTTGGATGGTTACTCATATTCTCAATATTAATGTTTTTATTTAGTACTTTAGGTAATAGTACTTATATTAGCAAACTAATTAAAACAATAGATAAAGCAACAGATATAAGGTTATTGATTAATGGGGAGGTAGTAAAGACATATAATTTTGATGATGTCATACCTGAATTTGTTTATGGACAAATAGTAGATATTAAAAAACCATGGCATTACCTATTACCAAATAATAATAAGAAATAT
>CAZAYQ010000178.1:0-3549 GCA_964489345.1 uncultured Clostridia bacterium
ACTGCCATAGCATTTTTGGTATGCTATATAACCGCAGCACTTTATAGGTTGATTTAATAGGCTTCTATTTATAATTCTTTAGAAGGTTTCCGATTTCCTCCATAAAAAAACTCCAAAGCAGATTTTTTGATTTTAATTAATTACAATGTCTGCCTTGGAGGTATATTCTTTTATAACTAAGTACATTCCACAAACCCCCTTGCCCATAGGCAGTCTGCGCAAGATGGAGTATTGCTGTTACAATCACAAAGTGTATTTAAAACATAATCACAATGGTCAACAAAGTCGCAATCAGGACAAGATGGATAGCGGTTGCAATAATTTTGATTTCGTAAATCCCGGTAGACTTTGCTTTCCCATATTTTACGCAAAGAATGCTCCTTTAAATTGCCATAATAAACAGCAAATACTTCCTTTTTCCTGCCAAATATATATTCTGTTCCTGAATGGGCAAAACGGTAACAGGGGGCAATATCCCCTTTTGAACCAATAAATACTGTACCATCTTCTGTAAAATTACATCTTCTCTCAGATTTCAAATAAGTATTGACTGTTATAAGCTGCATTTGATGAAGAAGACATATGCGAAGCCATTTAGTATAATAGTTTTTCATGGCAGGATTCCTGTCTAATGTATACAAAATGGCATCCTTGGATGCTTCTTCCTGAGGAATCAAATTAGATATGGTTAAACTTTTAAAACCCATTTTATGTAAGCGCGGAATAAGAATTTCCACTTCTTCAAGATTTACTTTGCTCAGCACTAATTGAGCATTTAAAAGAGGGCGGGCTTTTTTCTTCTTAACAATGCATTCCCTTAACCGTTTCATATTGTCTTCTAATATATAGAGGGGAAATCCCCTGATTTCATTAAAAGTAGCGTCCAATCCATCTACTGAAACAACAATAGAATTAAAATATTCAATGATGCCTTCAATAATTACATCGCTCCATGAGCAGGCATTTGTTGTTAAAGTGAGACTATAATTTTTAAACAAATCAGCAAAAAGAAGAAATTGTTTATGTGAGGTAGGCTCACCAATACCACCAAATACAATTTCTTTAACTTTCGGGAAATCACATAAATTTTTTGCAATAAGCCTAGCTGTATCATAAGTCATAGCAGCAGGTGCAAGAGTCCAATTTTGTCTAAAACATGTAGTACAATTTAAATTGCATTGCTCGGTAATTTCCAGATACACCTTTGTAAGGTCATTTTGCTGCATTTCATTCTCCTTTATGCCAGGCATTCTATCCGCCTCCTACAGGAGGAAAGATGGCGATAATATCGCCATCTTTAATCGGTGCATCTAAATTTGAATGTCTGCCGTTTATTAAATATATGGCAACATCATCAGGACATATTGATAAGTGTTTAAGAACATCACCGGCAACGGTAATAGAGCTTGTGTCCAGTTTGATTATTTTGTCCCTGCCATCACGCAGTGTTGCAAATAAACGTATTTCAATCATTTATTCCACCAGTGCCTCTTCTTTAAGCATTTCTTCTTCCAATCCGAGCCTTATTAAAGTTTCGTTTGTCGGGAATGCATCAACCCAGCCGCGAACACTGTAATAATCCGGCAATGTTACAGAAATTTTACTTAATTCACCTTTTGAAGGCCCATCGGAGATAGGTTCTTCTATTAATCGTTTTGGCAAGCAGTCATCTTCCGCTTTCATGCCCGCTAATTTATTGAATAACCTTTCAATGTTGTAAATACGCTCGCCCACTTCCAATAAGCTTTCAGGCGTATAATCAGTACCGGTTGCAGCATTAAGCAATGCAGCATATTCCGGAGCCCCCAATGCAAAGGAAGTAAATAAGCACATTCCCATTGAATCTATACATGCAGTTAAGTCCTGGAATATTTTAGCCCATGTTGCTTTACCTTCTGTGGTGAAACGATCCAGTGCTTCAGGCAATCCCAGCACTTCCGGAGAAATCATATAGCCGCGCACATGGCAGCCGCCCCTGTTGCTGGTTGCATATGTGATGCCTATACCTTGAATCCCTCTTGCATCGTAAGCAGGCATTTCCTGTTTTTTAACACTCATTGAATATTCAGGCACTCCATAATGCTCGCAAAGGCGATATGAGCCCAATGCCATTAATTTAGCCAGTTCATTATAGCCTTGACCCATTCGTTTGGTCCATTCAACTATTGCTTTTCCGCTTCCCCAATTTAAAGGGACCCCATCGCAGTCTTCTTCGGTAATATATCCTCTTTGATACAATTCCATTGCTGCTGCAATTGTGCAAGGAGCAGAAATAGCATCTAAGCCGTATTCATTACACATGTAGTTTGCTTCATTTATTGCCGGCAAATCATCTACACCGCAGTTTGCGCCAAAAGCCCAAATAGGTTCGTATTCGGGTCCGCCGATAATTTTACCTTTAAAATCGATTACTCTGCCGCATCCTATAGGACATCTGTGACAGAAGCCTTGTTTTACTAAATGATTTTCTTTTAAAGTTTCGCCGGAAATTTTGTCAGCTGCTTCAAAATATGATTCCTGCCAGTTTTGGGTAGGGAAGGAGCCGATGTTGTTTACAATATTAACCAATACTGCCGTTCCGTAAGTAGGAAGCCCTGCACTGGTAACTCCGTTTTCTTTTATTTTTTTCTGGCTGTCTGATGTAACCTGCCGCAACATATCAGTATCAAAAGGCTCCACAACAGTACGTGAAGAGGTAACTGAAATGGCTTTTAAGTTTTTAGACCCCATAACTGCTCCAACACCGCCTCGTCCTGCTGCCCTATCTTTATCGTTCATTATAGCAGCTATAAGTGATTGTTTTTCACCTGCGGGACCAATATTTAATACAGAAGCCTTAGGATACAACTTATGCATTTCTTCAACCAGTTCTTCTGTTGTTTTCCCCCAGTATTCTTTTGCAGGCAAAATCTCAGCTTTTTCATCATCGATATTGATATATACCGGTTCTTCTGCTTTTCCTTCAACTATAATTGCGTCCCAGCCGGCATATTTCAATTTTGCTCCCCATACACCACCGGAATTGGATGATGCTATCATTCCGTTTAGCGGTGATTTAGTAACTACCATGTAGCGTCCTCCAGTGGGGACACTTGTTCCTGTCATTGGACCGTTGATGAAAATTAGTTTATTATCCTTTGATAAAGGATCAACGGTTGCAACACCTTCATCCAACAAAATTTTTGTTCCTAATCCGCGGCCTCCTATAAATTTTTTTGCCGCATCCATGTTTAGCTCTTCCGAATTAACCTCACCGCTGGTAAGGTTTACCCTTAAGATTTTACCATTGTAAGCTGTTGTCATCTTCTTCCATCCTTTCATTAGACTTAAAAAAACAAGGTGCTTCACGCACCTTGTTCTCTTTTCTAATAAAGGCACGTGCAAACACGGTACCTTTCCAAACACGGGAGGCATTAATTTTTATTAATACCCATAGGTTTCTTTTTAGAAACTCGGTCCAACTTCATTATAACAAAATATTAAGCTAAATGGAAGAGTTTTTTATTCTTCTTCTGATCTTTTCTTCCCCCATTATCTGCTGCAGCTCCC
>CAZAYQ010000179.1:0-3497 GCA_964489345.1 uncultured Clostridia bacterium
GTTTTTTATCCCTTTATATATTACACAAGCAATAAATATCAAACCCGCATATCCTTCAAGGGGGTAAAGGGTAGCTATGAGCTCACTAAATGAAAATAAACCTAATGTAAATGTAAAAATTGCAATAAAAACTGCAAATATCCTGTTTCCCTTTTTCCCGCCTTTAGTAAATCGATTACATACAGACCACATCATTGCTGAACAAGAGGAAAACATACCTAATATCAGCACAATTGAAAAAACTGCTCCTAAAGAGTAAGAAATTTTCTTTGCCAAATATAAAACCGGAATTGCTAAGTCAACTATATTTTCACCATTTAATAAAATTGCAGTATTCATAATTGCAATATTTAAAATTATTGCAAGGGCACCAAATATGGCTCCGTATTTAGCATCTGTTTGATTTTCCGCCGATATGCCAAGTTCCGTGAAATAAACACTGCCGCTAAGAAAGTTTAACGATAAATACAGAACAGAGCTTATAATCCAATGAGGGGCTGTTTGCAGCTCACTGAGTATGGGCTCATATTTTGGAACTTCATTAAAATTACTATAATCATTAAATATTGTTATGGTTCCCACCAATAATGAAAAAATAATAATAAAAGGTCCTATTATGGATATAATTTTAATTAATTTTTCAAAGCCGATTAAATAAGCACATAGGACCAATATTGTCATTACAGCAGAACCGACATAAGGGTTTACCCCATAATACTCGGAAAGGGTGGCACCGGCACCGGAAATTAAGACAGGCATAATCAATATCAGAGTAACCGGTATCAGCCATGAATAAATTGCTCCTATCTTTTCCCCGCAAAAATATTTTAAATGATTAAATGGTTTTTCATTTTTATGTTTAAACCCGGTAACTAATAAAACTTGACCCAAAAATAAAAAACCTGCTAAATTAATCAAAACTACTCCATAACTTAAGTAACCATAACTTGAAAAGAACTGCAGGGCTTCCTGTCCTGTTGCAAATCCCGACCCGATTACCCATGCTATAAAAGCTCCTGCATACTTTATAACTGCCTTTTTATTGCATTTAGTTTTTACATCCATAATTTATCTCGCTTCATTATTTATTGGGTATTATGACAGCAACCCCGTCCCCTTGTCATTTGAATTTTACGATTGTTACGCCGTCGCCGCCTTCATTGAAGGTCCCTAATCTTGATTCTTTAACATGTTTGTGTTTTTTTAAAAACTGGCTTACTCCTTCACGAAGCACCCCCGTACCCTTGCCGTGGATTACCTGGACTTCGTTTAAATTTGATATAAAGGCATCATCCAAATATTTGTCAAGCTCCAATAATGCTTCATCAAGATTGTATCCTCTTAAGTCAATTACGGGACTTATTGATGAAGTTTTTAATTTAACCATCCTGGATGTGCTTGTCTTTTGTTTAACTTCTTCATCAGATTTAATTTTCACTAAATCTGACTTTTTAACCTTTGTTTTTATAAGGCCTATTTGAACCGTCACGGTTTGTGTATCATCTATGTCGGAAATAATATAGCCTTTTTGATTAATGGTTCTCACCATGACAGCATCGCCTCTTTCCAAGGCTGTATCTGTATCATATGTGTCTTCTTCCTCAATCTGCTCAGTGTAAATATTTTCTGAAAGTTCCTTGGTCATATCGCCCAATGCCTGTCTCAATTCATTTGCACGGCGGTTTTTATCCTTATCCATTTCAAGCTTTAATTTTCTTAATTCCTTAATGATTTCAGCTGCCTCTCTTTTGGCATTCTCTACTATTTTTCTTGCCTCATAATTAGCTTCATCCACTAACTTTTCACTTTTTTCAAGAGACTTCCTTTCCTTTGACAAAAAGTCGCTGTGCTTTTTCTTGCTTTCTATTTCCAGACGATCAATTTCGTCTTTCTTTTCTTCTATATAAATCCGGTTTTCTTCAATTTGCTTTAAAGCATCTTCAAATTCTATTTTATCAGTTTCAATATTTTGTTTGGCTTTTTCAATTATTGCTTGTTGAAGGCCTAATTTCCTTGATATTTCAAAAGCATTTGATTTGCCGGGCACTCCGATTAACAGCTTGTAAGTAGGGCTTAATGTTTCAACATCAAATTCAACGCTTCCGTTTATTACCCCCTCTGTTGTAAGAGCATATAGTTTTAGCTCTGAATAATGAGTTGTTGCAGCAGTCAGTATCCTTCTTTCGTGAAGAGTATCAAGCACTGCAATTGCCAGTGCTGCACCTTCCGTCGGGTCTGTTCCCGCACCAAGCTCATCAAAGAGTACAAATGCCTTTTCATCAACCTCCTTCATTATTTTCACAATATTGGTCATATGGGAGGAAAATGTGGACAGGCTTTGTTCAATGCTCTGCTCATCTCCTATATCTGCATAGACTGCGCTGAAAACCGATATTTCAGTGCCGTATTCTGCAGGCAGATGAAGTCCTGCCATACCCATAAGAGTGAAAAGGCCCAGGGTTTTTAATGAAACTGTTTTTCCCCCTGTATTAGGTCCTGTTATTATCAGGCTTGTATATTCATCCCCTAAAACAGCATCAATGGGCACTACTTTTTCAGGCTCTATGAGGGGATGTCTTCCTTTTTTAATCCTTATATAACCCCTGTCATTTACCTTGGGCTCAATTCCCCTTATGCTTATGGCATACTTGCCCTTGGCAAATATAAAATCAAGCTCTGTTAATATTTCCTGATTATTAAGCATTTCACTGCTTATATCCCCTATCATCATGCTTAGTTCAAGAAGTATGCGCTCAATTTCCTTTTTCTCTTCAATTTTTAAATTGGAAATATCATTTGTCATTTCCACCACTGCCATAGGCTCGATAAAAAGAGTTGAGCCGGTTGCAGACTGGTCGTGAATTATTCCTTTCACCATGCCTCTGTATTCTTTTCTGACAGGGATAACATATCTGTCATTTCGCATGGTAACTATTGCTTCCTGCAGATATTTCTGCATAGAGGAAGAACTCACTATAGAATTTATTTTATTTTTTACAGAATTATTCTTTATTTGTATTTCCCTTCTTATCCGTCTTAGGTCCGGGCTTGCATCATCGGCTATTTCCTCTTCGCTTATAATAACTGCATATATTCTTTCTTCAATATCTTTGTTTGTATAAATATTTTCACACAAGGATTCCAGCAAATCATATCTTCTATCCTCATTGTTAAGGAGGACATAGTTTTTTAAAAATCTTGCTGCCCTTAAGGTGTCTGCACAATTTATCAAACCCCTTAAAGATATAATTCCTCCCACAGCCCCTCTTTTCACGTAGTCCTTTATGTCGGAAATACCCCCCAAAGGGGGTGAGCTTTTTTCAATGATTATTGATAGTGCCTGGGCTGTCTGCTTTTGCTTAAAACTTACACCTTCAAGATTACTGGAAGTGTCCAGTTTATATGCCTCTTCTTTTCCCTTCTTTGTTTCAGCAAATCCGGCAACCTTTTCGATTATTTTATCAAATTCTAAAAGCGCTTTAGATTTTTGTCTCATT
>CAZAYQ010000180.1:0-3476 GCA_964489345.1 uncultured Clostridia bacterium
TTTTATTTGTAATTCATCAGGATGACGCCGATTATTGCCATTGCCATGCCGATAGCCTTATATGCATTTAATTGTTCTTGAAAAATGAGTACCCCTATTAGCACTGAAAGAAGATTAACAATTGCAGATGAAAAAGGAACTATGAAGCTTAAATCATTTTTTACAACAATACCAGTCCATAAGAGGAAGCTGACAGCGTAAAATAATAATGCCATTAGCATTTTCATGTTTATATTAAAGAAAAAAGCTCCTTCTTTTATTCCAAACTCTATAGGCTGGCCGGACATTTTCATCAAGAAAAGCCCAAACACTGTAAAAAATATGTATGATGTGAAATTTTTCATTTTTTCTCCATTTCATTTAAATTAACTGAACAAGCTAATACCAAAAATGGGAAGAGCAAAAATATAAACCAAAGATACCTGTAATCCTGGGCAGGCATAGTCAGAAATACTATGATAGCATTGCATATTAAAGGGATAAACAGGCTTATTCGCCTGTCTTTTTTAAGCAGCAAATACAAAAGCAAAATGCCCTCCAATGAAAGGTAAAAACCTGTACGCCATATTAATGTATTGGCCAAATAATTTTCATACATGCTATATCTTGCATACTCCTTAACAATATCAGTAAATTTATTTTCTTTTCTTTGAACGCCGAACTCATCAATCATTTCCTCTTGTATAGCTGTTGTATAGGCATTGTTATAGCTGTATGAGTCATAAGTAACAGACCACATTGTAACTGTAAGATTAAATTTATCTCCAAGGATGACACCGGGATGGGCTGCAAATGCTTCCATGTATATTTTTATTGCATCCTTAGTGCTTATTTTTGAAAGATTGTTTAAAAACTTTGGCGTATTGCTTGAAATTGTATCTGCTAAATATGGATTGTAATACTCATTCATCTGGTCAGGGCTAGATACTGTCTCAATTAATTGTCGGCTTTTTGAATTTAGCTCATCTTCCCCGCCATAAACATAAATTGCACTGTAACCTTGATATATTGACCTTAGTTTCATGCCGGGAGGATTAGACACTGCCTTTAAATTTTTTGGAACTATTATATTTACCGTAATGAATACAGCGATAATTAGTGCCGTCGTTATGAAATAATTTCTTTTTTGAATACTGCCCTTGCTTTTAAGTACAAACACAAGAGTGTAAAGAAGCATAACAATAAATACTAATATTCCATTGAAACGAAACAAGGATATAACCAGCATACAGGCTGCAAACTCCACAGCATCTATTATTTTACCGAAATAATTATTATCAAAGCACATTTTAAAAAGTATCAGCGTTCCCCAGACCAGTCCCACAGTGAAAGGTATATCCTTCCATTGAGTTACAACATTTATCCCAACCGAAGGAAGGGCAGTGATAATTATTGCAGATAGATAAATTATCTGCCATTTTATATTTTTATCCAAAAGAAATTTGTAGAAGACAGACGTAACTCCACAATAAAAAAGCATTTGTATAAGCGTAATAACCGCATAATTGTTCCAAATTTCTAAAAGCAGTCCTATGAACAATGTATGTCCAATAGGATGCCATGTATTAAAAGGGATGATACCTTTAAGCTGACTAACTTGGTTGTAGGTGTCATATGACATGTTGCCCGGATTTAATCCATAAAAGTATATCCACAGAATCGCTGCCTGTATAGCAAATAAAGTAATATAATGGTATTTATAATTTACTTTACATTCAGCATTTATCAAATCTCTTTTTATTACATGGAAAATTATCATTGAAAATATCACATATATAATAACAAATAAAGAAAGCAGCAAAAAATATCCTATGTTGTCTACAGTCATCCAATAGCCTGTTTCCTCATATAGAAGCGATTTTCCAAAATAAAAAAAGTTCACAAGTATAGCCGCTGATACTATCAAAATAACAACGATATATGGTTTTAATTCTAATGTTCGAAAAAATGTCGTTTTATTTATTTCCATCCATACAAGAGTTAAAAATGCAGCGGCAATAATTAATGCCCAAATTAAATAGTCTCTTTGAATAAGCTCTTGCTGCCAATTGTAATAAAATGAAGAATAAATTAAAATATTGGAATAAATGATCCAAAGTATGTATCCAAGAATTCTATTTTTTGTTTTCATTATTTTTATCCATGTTTTCATTATTTTCTAAAAGCATAATTTCCTGCAGCATTTTATAACCATCTGAAATTTCATCACTTACTCCAATAGCGCCTTTTTTCAGCAAAGCAATTTCCTGTGCCATTCTGATAGATTGCTTTTTGGATTCAGACATTGAAAATGATAATTTTATAATATTGTTAACAAGAATTCCTATGGCAATAAAAAATATAGCATTCATCGGTTCCTTAATACCTAAGATAAAAGCAATTTTATCTATTAAGTTAGGAAAAATTGCCAATATTATAATGGTTATAAATGTAAAAAACCAAGGTATTGAAAATTTTACGATATATTTTTGCTTTCGTATTTTTTCAAACAGATAAATGATGATGCCTACAGATAATGCAATAATCCATATTTTTGTTAATGAGTTCACAGTCCGCCTCTTTTCTTAGATGATAATTTCACCAGCTTATAAACCTTTGCAATAGTCAACAATGATAGAAAAGCTGACCTTAAACATGTAATATATTGATTGTATGTTGTCAATAGATGAAGATCCATTTTTTCTGGCCTGCATGGTTACCGGCAGCTCCGTAATTTTAAACCCCTTACGCATGCAAAATGCAATTGTTTCAGGTTCCGGATAGTCATAGGGATAATATTCGCTGAAAGCTGTCATCAGCCTTTTATTTACCATTCTAAATCCTGAGGTAACATCCTTTATTTCCTGCTTATGCAGTATTTTAATCAATTTTGACAGAATCCTTATCCCCATTCTTCTAAGCTTTGTAGATTGGAATCCGTTTTTATCTAAATATCTTGATCCTATAACCATGTCGCTTCCTGTTTCAATCATTTTCTCATATATTTTATCAAGATATTTTGCTTTATGCTGGCCGTCTCCGTCAAATTGCACTCCTATATCATAGCCATTCTCCAATGCATATATGTAGCCTGTCTGAACGCATGCACCTATGCCTAAGTTAACAGGCAGGTTCACCAGGTTTAGGTTGTTTTCAAGGCATAAGGAAATAGTATCGTCAGTTGAACCATCATTAATAATTACATAGTCAAAAGTTGCTGCATTCAACTTAAGATCATTAACAACATTAATAATATTATTTTGCTCATTGTATGCCGGTATTATAACTATTTTTTTCATATGTGCCTTTTCAAATATTCTCCAATGTTATGAATAAATGTAAATAATTCTATTGCTTTATAATATCCCCTGTATTCTTAAGAATATCAGCTAATTAAAAATGTTTGACATTATTGTTCTACAATTGTAGAGCAATCTTTATTACATTCTACAATTGTAGAATGTAATTGTCAAGTATAATATACTCAAAAAAATATA
>CAZAYQ010000181.1:0-3469 GCA_964489345.1 uncultured Clostridia bacterium
TTGACCAGGTTCATGGAAACACTCACTATTGCATAAATAGCAGATAAATTCAATATACGTCTTACATAGGCATCACCTATTACATTTGTATCTAAAAGTATTATTATTGCTGCAAATATACCTACCATAAAAATGTTCAAAAATAATCTGGTTTTTTTATTATTAATTTTATCCATCATACCTTATCAGTCACCTTCTCTCCAAGAAGTCCCGTAGGCTTAACCAACAATACCACTATCAATATAACAAATGCCATTGCGTCTCTGTAACCGGTAAGTGACGGAAGAAATGTGATAAGCATAATTTCAGCCATGCCCAGTATAAATCCCCCCAGAACCGCCCCTGTGGTGTTGCCGATTCCACCTAAAACTGCAGCTATAAAGCATTTAAGTCCCGGCATAACACCCATGAGAGGCATTACCTGGGGATACCTTGTGCCCCAGAGAATTGCCCCTATTGCCGCCAAGGCCGAGCCTATTATAAAAGTTGTAGATATTACCTGATTTATATTTATTCCCATCAATTTGGATGTTTCAAAATCCTTTGAGGCAGCTCTCATAGCCATGCCTATTTTAGTTTTATTTGTTATGAAGAGCACAGCATAGAGAAGTATAAGGGTAACAAAGGGTGTAATCATTGTGGCAACAGTTAATGAAAGACTCCCTAATTTAACTGTTGTTGTTAAAACCTTAATGTCGGGAAATCCCCTGGGAACACCTGTAAATAAATATGTTGCTAAATTTTCCAATAGAAAGGATGCCCCTATGGCAGAAATCATGATGGACATACGGGGAGCATTTCTTAAAGGCCTATAAGCTGCTTTTTCAATCAGAACGCCGAGGGCAACCGTTGCTATTATTACTACTATAATTGCAATAAACCATGGCAGTTTGAAAGTAATAATGCTGAATACCATAAAATAACATGCCATCATAAATATATCCCCATGGGCAAAGTTAATAAGCCTTAAAATTCCATAAACCATAGTATAACCTATTGCCAGGAGGGCATAAAGACTTCCTAAGGAAATGCCGTTGGCAAACTGCTGCAATAGAAGTTCACTAGTCATATATATTCCTCCAAATCAGTAAAAACTGCAAAAGGGCGAACAAACAGTCCGCCCTTGAATGTTTAAATCAACTATTGTACTACTACTGAATCGATGAACACGAATTGTCCGTCTTTAACAGTCTTAATAACAGCCATATTTTTGTCGGCATCTCCATCTGCAGTGAAGTTAATAATTCCGGTTACGCCTTCAAAATCTTTTGTTTCATTCAATGCATCTCTTATGGCTATACCGTCAGTGGAGCCTGCCCTTTCAATGGCATCTCTTACCAACAGATATGCATCATATCCCAATGCTGCAACAGCAGGAATTATAGGTTCTTTACCTGCCAATTCCGCCTTGTAGCCTTCTACAAACACATTTGCTTCTTCGGTAGCAGGGTCGTTTTCATCAAAGAATGTTGAAAGAACTATACCTTCGGCATCCTTTCCCGCAACATCGATAATAGCCGGGTTTTCCCATGTATCGCCGCCCATTATCAAGCTGTCGATTCCAAGGTCTCTTGCTTGTTTAATAATCAACGGAGCTGTAGTTGCTGCACTTGGTGCAAATATTACGTCAGGAGCCTTTGCCTTAATGTTTGTAAGAATTGCGGTAAAGTCTGCTTCATTCAACTGGAATTCTGAAACATCAACTATGCTTGCATCGCTGCCTGTCAAATCTTTAAATGCATCTATAAAGAAGTTTGCAAGACCTACAGAGTAGTCATCTCCATTCTGCATGATGACAGCTGCTGTCTTTGCTCCCTGCTGAATTGCATAGTTAGCCATTACCCTGCCCTGGAAGGGGTCAAGGAAGCATGCACGGAAGTAAAAATCATTGCCCAGTGTTACCATGGGGTTTGTACAGGAAGCTCCCATTGCAGGAATCTGTGCATCTCTTATAATATCACCGGCTGCAATAGAAACACCTGAGCCGTATGAGCCGATTATTGCCACAACTTTGTCTTGTTCAATTAAACGAGTTACCGCAGTAGTTGCTTCACCTTGATCACTTTTGTTATCAACTACAACCAATTCAATTTTTCTGCCTAACACTTCAGGATACATTTTGTTGGCATATTCGATGCCGCCAAGCTCTTGAAGTCCGCCGCCGCCATTCATACCCGTAAGAGGTTCAAACACACCAATTTTAATAGGTCCTTCCTCTGCACCGCCTTTATCGCCAGCTTGGGTACAAGCTGTAAACAGCGTAAGTAACATTAATAAAATCAATAACAAAGATAATACTCTTTTCATAAACTTATCTCCTCTTTATTATAAAATTTCTATGATTATAACATTTAAAACATTATTTTGCAAGAAAATTTTCTGCAAGCTGTGAACGCCCTTGCTTGCAATGCGGACAAATAACCTCTTTTGTATATACAGACAAGGCCCAATATAATATATTAACCGGTTGTCTCTTTTATTCTCAATTGAATTTGGAATTCAGTTCTAATACACGTTCTTTTAATATACTTTCGTCTTCCTTTTTAGAAAGTGCTGAATTTATAATGTCTGCTAATACAGCCATTTCAGCTTCTTTCATCCCCCTGGTCGTAACTGAGGGACTACCTATCCTCAGGCCGCTTGTAACAAAGGGGCTCTCCGGGTCATAAGGAATAGTATTTTTATTTGTGGTAATATGAATATCATCAAGGATTCTTTCTGCTTCCTTGCCTGTTAATTTCTTGTTTCTCACATCAACCAGCATCAGGTGATTGTCAGTGCCGCCGGACACTATTCTAAAGCCCTTATCAATCAGCTCCTGAGAAAGTTTATTTGCGTTTTTTAAAACCTGCTTCTGATATACTACGAAATCATCATTTAAAACCTCATTGAAGCATGCCGCCTTGGCAGCAATAACATGCATCAAAGGACCGCCCTGGGTTCCCGGAAATATGGCCTTGTCTATTTTCTGTGCAAATTCCTGCCTGCAAAGAATCATACCTCCTCTTGGACCTCTCAGTGTTTTATGAGTGGTTGTAGTTACAAAATCCGCATAGTCAACGGGATTGGGATGGAGGCCTGCAGCTATGATTCCTGCTATATGGGCCATATCAACCATAAAATAAGCATCAATTTCGTCGGCGATTTCCCTGAAAGCTTTAAAATCAATTATCCTCGCATAGGCACTTGCTCCTGCAACTATTAATTTAGGTCTTTCTTTTTTGGCAATTTCTCTTACCTGGTCATAATCAATGGTTTCAGTTTCTTTGTTAACTCCGTAAAACACAACGTTGAAATAGGAGCCGGACATATTTACGGGGCTTCCGTGAGTCAGATGACCCCCGTGGGATAAGTCCATGCCAAGTATTTTATCTCCGGGTCTAAGTATTGCAAAATATACTCCGAAGTTTGCATTTGAGCCTGAATGGGGCTGAACATTTACATGGTCTGCGCCAAAAATTTTCTTTGC
>CAZAYQ010000182.1:0-3464 GCA_964489345.1 uncultured Clostridia bacterium
CCGTCTCCGGCAAAGACCAAGCTTCCCTTCCCGGATTTTTGAGAAATTAATTCTTCCACCTTTTCAACCTTGTCTGCAGGAAGGAGGCGGGCATAAAACTTATCAATTCCCAGTTCCCCTGCAGTATTTTCGGCTGCTGATTCAGAGTCGCCTGTAAGCATTACAATATCCTTGACATTTTGTTCCTTCAATGCTTTCACAGCTTCAAACGAATCATCCTTTATCCTGTCTGCAATCAAAATATGGCCTGAATATTTTCCGTCTTTAGCAACATGGACTACAGTTCCTTCTGATGTTACTTTCTCATATGGAATATTGAACATTTCCATAAGTTTGTCATTACCGGCCAAAACCTTTATATTTTCCACCACTGCAGATACGCCGTGTCCTATAATTTCTTCCACATCAGAAATTTTTTGACTGTCAATTTCCTTTTTATATGCTTCTTTTAATGAAAGGGAAATCGGGTGATTTGAATAATTTTCTGCATAAGCCGCAAGCTTTAAAAGGTCCTCGGGCTTATCTGTAATAGGATGTATTTCTTGTACTTTAAAAACGCCCTTGGTTAATGTCCCTGTTTTGTCAAATACGACTATTTCGGTTTTAGCCATGGCTTCCAGATAATTGCTTCCTTTTACAAGAATTCCGTTTTTAGAAGCACCGCCTATACCTCCGAAGAAGCTTAGCGGAACAGAAATTACCAATGCACAAGGACATGATACAACCAAAAATGCCAATGCCCTGTAAATCCACTCTCCAAATGTTGCATCTTTAATAATCAAAGGCGGTATTATTGCAAGAATAAGAGCAATTGCTACAACTATGGGAGTGTAATACCTGGCAAACTTAGTGATAAATTTCTCTGATTTGGATTTCCTGCTGCTTGCATTTTCTACCAATTCAAGTATTTTATTAACCGTGGATTCGCTGTAGACCTTAGTAACCTTTGCACTGATTAAACCGTTTATATTGATACAGCCGCTCAAAAGCTCGCTTCCGGCCGTCACCCCCCTTGGCAGGGACTCGCCTGTAAGTGCTGATGTGTCAAGCATTGAGCTTCCTTCCGTAACAATTCCGTCAAGAGGAACCCTTTCCCCTGCTTTCACCTGGATAATTTCACCTACCTCAACCTCTTCAGGTGATATAGTAATTAGCTCTCCATTTCTTAATACATTAGCATAATCAGGACGGATATCCATCAAGGATGTAATTGACCTTCGGGATTGTCCCACTGCATAGGTCTGAAATAATTCTCCAACCTGATAAAAGAGCATAACGGCAACCCCTTCAGGTGCTTCTCCTATTAAAAATGCCCCTATTGAAGCAACAGTCATCAAAAAGTTTTCATCGAAAACTTCTCCGTCTTTAATGTTGTAAAGAGCTCTTTTTACTACATCCCCCCCGGCTGTTATATAGCTTATTGCATACATTATCAGTTTTAACCGACTGTCATATATAAGTATTGCAGAAACAAAAAATATAGCACTGGCAATTAAGCGTCCTAGTAATTTTTTCATTCGGGCCTCCTTTTAAGCTTCTTCAAATACTGCCTGGGGCTCATATTTTTTTACTATTTTTACTGCTGCCTCTTCTATATCAGCTATAAATATATCATCTGCTTCAATTATCATCTTTTCGGTAAAGAAATTTGATGAAACATCCTTAACTCCCTTAAGCTTTCTTATCCTTCTTTCCATCTTTGCTAAGCAATTAGCACAATCCAGTCCCTTTAATTTATATGTCTTTTTCATATTTTCCTCCATATTGTCTTTATATACTATATTCCTTTTAATTTGTTTGCTTATATTTTTCCTTGATATGTTCCATGCCAATTTCGTAAATATCTCTTACGTGCTTGTCTTTCAATGAGTAATAAACTTCCTTGCCGTCTCTTCTGAACTTTACTAAATTTGCATTTCTTAATGCACGAAGCTGATGGGAAATGGCTGATTTGGTCATATTCAACAAAACAGCAATATCACATACACACATTTCGCTTTCATCCAAGGCCCAGATTATTTTCATTCTTGTGCTGTCACCCAATACTTTAAAAAAATCTGACAAATCATAAATATCCTCGTCGGCCGGCATTCTCTTTTTTACTTCATCAACAATATCTTCATGAATTACTTCACAATCACAGATTAATTCTTCTCTTTCAGACATCTTTACCTCCTATATCAATTGAGCAGTTATTCAACCGTTTGATTATATTATAGTTGAACAGCTGCTCAATTGTCAATAGATATTTAATAGTTAGGAATAATATTTTTGAGTGTGCTAAAAAACCTAAATGCTATGAATACACGTAAGTGTCATTCTGAACTCATGTGAGGAATTTCATCTTTTAAAAGCTAAGACTCAGGATGACAATCCGTTGGGCTGAACAGTAACTACAATAATTGATCACAAAATAATCCGAATAATTTAGTACAGCAAATTCATTCAGCAATCATGGTCCATCTGAATCTGTTCCTGCAGAAAAATCAAGAATTTCAGACTGTGAAAGAATTGCTCCCGTATCGGAGAATTCTACTATTTCATCATCATCTGCCCCTTCCCCTTCAGGCATTTGGTCTTTGCCGGGCTTTGATGTTTCTTTTTCAGAATCAAATTTATATCTGCCGGTTTTGTCAACTACATAACAGCGGGTAAAAGGAGACTTTCTGCCTTCCACTAAATTGTACTTTTCAATTATTTTTTCATCAAGGGGAACTAAACCTTTTTCTGTCTTTAAAAATAATTCTTTCATTTTTATCTCCAATATTTTTTTATAGTATACCCTTTAAAAATAATTTAATGAATATGTGACTTTGTCACGGAAAATACCTTTATTTCATATAAACTAATATCAAGACAAATGATTGCAGATAAATAATCAAATAAATGATTGAAAATGTGACTAAGTCACAGCAACAGTATTAAAAACCGATAGAATAAAGCCATAATAAAAATTAAAGGAGATTATAAATATGAATACTGTAAATATTACAAAAGACAATTTCGAACAAGAAGTTTTAAAATCAAATAGGCCCGTACTTTTAGACTTCTGGGCATCCTGGTGCGGTCCCTGCAAAATGATTTCTCCAATAGTAGATGAAATAGCAGGTGAAGTGACCCATACTAAGGTGGGTAAAGTTAATATAGATGAGCAGCCGGAATTAGCATCGGCATTCGGAATCATGAGTATACCTACATTAGTATCAATGAAAGACGGAAAAATTGTAAACAAAATGGTCGGAGTAAGACCAAAAGCTTCAATATTGCAGATGATAGCTTCATAACACTTTTCTCCTCCAAGAAAAAGTGTAATATATACCCATATATAACCCAAATATAACCTAATAATAGAAGCACAAAAAAAGGCAGAATACCAACTGCCTTTTTTATTGAATTTAAAGATATAAGAAGTAATATAAATAAAGACCAGAAATGTAAATAAAAATTAGAAATAACTATCTTCA
>CAZAYQ010000183.1:0-3434 GCA_964489345.1 uncultured Clostridia bacterium
ACAACCAGCACCGGTTTTCCCAGTGACGGGGCTTCTTCCTGGACACCGCCTGAATCTGTCACAACAAGATAGCATTTATTCATTAAATTTGTAAAGGGAAGATAATCCAAGGGCTCAATCAAATGAACACCTTCCATCCCTTTAAATATTTTATTGGCAATTTCTCTGACCTTAGGATTTAAATGCATGGGATATATAATTTCTACATCCTTATTTTCTTCTGCAATATCTTTCAGGGCGGAAAATATATTTTCCATAGGCTGTCCGATATTTTCTCTTCTGTGAGCAGTTAAAAGTATTATCTTTTTATTTTTAAAATCAATGCTGTTGATGATTTCTTCTTCAAATTTATAATTTTCATCTATGACCCAGCTTAATGCATCAATTGAAGTGTTTCCTGTTATAAATATTTTATTTTCGTCAAAGCCTTCCCTTAAAAGATTATCCCTTGATGTTTCAGTAGGTGCAAAATGAAAATCAGCCAAAACTCCCGTCATCATCCTGTTTGCTTCTTCAGGATATGGTGAATACAAATTGCCGCTTCTTAAACCTGCTTCCACATGACCTATTTTCACCTGATGATAAAAAGCAGCAAGGGCCCCTGAAAATACTGTTGTTGTATCTCCCTGCACCAATATTAAATGGGGTTTGAAATCTTCTATTACCTCTTCTAATCCTCTTAATGCCCTGCATGTAATTTGTGTAAGTGTTTGGCCGCTTTCAAATATATCTAAATCATAATCCGGCTCAATATCAAATATTCTCAGCACCTGGTCAAGCATATCCCTGTGCTGGGCAGTTACGCAGATTTTAGATTGGAATGTATCCTCATTCCTTTTAAGGGCTTTTACTAGGGGGGCCATTTTTACCGCCTCCGGACGAGTGCCGAATACTGTCAAAACTTTAATTTTATCCATTTTTCCTCCTTTTCTTCTTGGTCAAAGAAATTGAGTTAGTCATAATCAATTTTCTTTTCTCATAAACAGTCCAGCTTTTTTAGCAAATATAAATACAAGAATAACCACTGCAGTAGCTACCGTCAGTCCGGTAAAAGGGTCTGCATCCGCTATTATTACCGATACTATTCCCAAAAGCATACTTATGAAATACATTATTAAAACTGTCTGCCTCTGATTAAGACCAACCCCCATAAGCTTATGGTGAAGATGGTCCTTATCTGCTTCCATTATAGGTTTTTTATTTATATATCTTCTTATTATTGCAAATGCAGTATCCAGTATAGGCAGGCCCAGTGCGAACACGGGAACAGCCAATGCAACAACTGCAACACTCTTTACCATACCTGAAACAGATGTAACTGCAAGCATATATCCCAATAACAAAGACCCTGTATCTCCCATGAAGATTTTTGCCGGGTTGAAATTAAAAGGAAGAAATCCTAAGGAGGCGCCTGCAATAATTGCACATTGCATAACAATAAAATCATGCCCCAGCCTTGCTGCCGTAAATAAAAGAGTGGCAGCCGCAATAGAGGCAACCCCCGAAGCAAGTCCATCCAGTCCGTCAATTAAATTTATGGTATTTGTTATACCCACTATCCATAACAATGAAATAAAGAAAGACAGCCAGTCGAATAAATAGCTCATGCCTGTTTCCGAAAGAGGGTTTGTTATAAAATGTATCTGAACGCTCCCCCTTATTGCTATTAGTGCTGCAATAATCTGCACAAGAAGTTTTAATTTTGCAGGCATGCCGTACATATCATCAACAACACCTGCAAGCACGATCACCGTTGCACCTGCCATTATGTGATAATTTGTTGAATTGTGGGGCATGTAAACAAACATGCAGGCTATTATTGATACATATATTGCAAGTCCTCCAAAGTAGGGCATTGGTCTATTGTGGATTTTTCTTGTTTCCTTGGGAAAATCCAATGCTCCAACCCTTATCGCGAGCCTTCTTGCCCATGGTGTCATAATAAATGATATAATAACAGCAGATATGAAAGCTATTAAATTTGCAGCCATCATTTTTCCTCTTCTTTAGAAATTTCTATATCAGTTATTTTGTTTACCCTGTTTTCATGCCTTCCGCCTTCAAACTCAGTTGAAAGCCATACATCAGCTATATCCGCTGCAAGGCCTATACCGGTAATCCTGCCGCCCAGAGCAAGCATATTGGCATTGTTGTGCATTCTTGACATTCTTGCCATATACTCATTAGTACACAAGGCACATCTTATTCCTTTAATCTTATTTGCGACAATTGAAATTCCTATTCCCGTTCCGCAAATGATAATGCCCCTATCGGCTTCCCCTCCGGCTACCATCATTGCAGCTCTTTTTCCGTAATCAGGGTAATCAACAGACTTTGTGTCATCAACACCTATATCATTTATATCATAACCCTTTTTTATTAAATGTATCTTAATTGCTTCCTTTAATTCAAATCCGCCATGATCGCTTGCTAATACAATTCTCATACTTCCTCCAGCTTGTCTAAGTTATTAAGAATTTTTTGTAATTCTTTTTCAATTTCATCTCTGCTTTTTTTGTAAAAAGAATATTTTCTGCCAAAAGGGTCTTCAATATCAGTATCTTTTAATTTCTCCCCGCTTAATTTTGCAGCAAATTCCTTCAAGGTGAAAAGATAAGGAGCCCTTTCTCCAGTCCTATACTTAAAATAATTCTCTATAGCTTCTTTGTGGCTTAAGGTCATAGTTAGAATTAAATCTGCCTTATCAATCTCCTCAGACAGCTGTCTTGCCCTGTGCATGCCTATATCAATTCCCTTTTCCCCCAGTACCTTTACTGCCTTTTCATTGGCGCCCTCACCGGGAAAAGCACTGAGACCTGCAGAAGAAACATCAATATTATCAATCTTGTTTTTCTTAAGCATATCCTTAAATATACCTTCCGCCATAGGACTTCTGCATGTATTGCCCGTACAAACAAATAAAATATTCATCCTACACCTCAATTGTTTCATCGGCTGACTTCATAAGCCTGTTCATTATGGCTTTTCCAAGACCATTTTCATCAACTGCTTCTGCAAGTATTACATCAATTCCCATATGGTCAAAAGCTCTTAGACCCTTGAATAAGTTTGACGAAATTGTAAGGAGTTTTGTTCTGTCACCAATACAAATATTTACTTTTCCCTCATAATATTTTTCTGTTTGAACAGTTGACATAATCCCTGTCTTAAGTCCCCTCAATGAAAGTCTGTCATAATCTTCATTGATTTTTTCTGCCATTTTTTCAGTCTGCCCCTTATATAAAATTACTTTGGCCTTTGGAGAATAGTGTCTGTACTTCTGTCCCGGTGATTTTGGAATAAGATCTTCTTGGCTTTTTATGATTGCAGGGTCATAATAACACTGACCAAGCACACAGATTATATCCTCTGCGGTTATCCCTCCCGGCCTTAAAATCAGGGGGACAGGACCGGTCATATCCACAACTGTTGAT
>CAZAYQ010000184.1:0-3422 GCA_964489345.1 uncultured Clostridia bacterium
TATTTTGATACATTTACTGTGCTTTTAATGTATCTTCGGATTGCTAAAAGCAAGGCCGGAATAAATATAAGTTGAATAATAATCCCCGGTAATCCTGTTATAATTGCACTCTTTACAAACAAGAAGGGGTCCATTTTAACTGCAAACATCCGGACTAAGACGGCTACTGTCAATCCTGCCGCAATCCTGCCGGCAATCATGGAAATTATTAATGATGGAATTATTGGCAGCTTAAATTTTCGTGTTGATAACGATGCAGTTAATCCATAGATTGCTAATTCAAATGCCATGATTATTGCCATTGGAAACATTACAGGCATCCCTGTCAGTATTCCGCTCGCTATAGGTGTTATAATACCAAGTACTAATGCTAATTGAGGCGGTAACAGAAATCCTCCTATTAACACCGGTATGTGCATTGGCAATACGATTGGGCCTGTCATGCCAAACATGTGAAATATCATTGGTACTATTATTCCGCTTGCCAATAGTAAGCCGCTTAATACTAATTCTTTGGTCGTAATTTTATTCATATTATCCTCCCTCTAAAATAATATTTTATTATCCCTTCCATTAATTAAATAAAAGGCTGATCAGCTTGTTATTCTAACAAGTCAACCAGCCTTCATGGCTTCATAAATTTAAAAAGATTATTAACACCCGGTTCCAACCATATTGCCACACTTCATATGCGACAATTAAATTTTATCATTTAATTAATATACTGTCAAATAATTTGGACCTAAAAAACCTTCATGACATGTATTGATATATCCCTGTCAGGCCGAACCCTATCTTTTGTTCATGCATTAGAAGCCCTATTCTTCATGCAATCATTAGATATTTCTGATCCTTAAAGTTCTTCTAACAATTTTTCTATTTTAATTGCAAGTTCATTGAAAATTGTTTTAAATTGCATATTTTCAAGCCCAATTACTTCGATTCGGCATTTGCTTACAGGCAGGAGTAATTTTATTGCATGACTGCTTGCAATCGCTTCCGACATTTTGGGACTTATTTCTCCCATCATGGAATTTGCTGCTACAATCGCCAAAGGTCCTATTATAATATCAACTTTATTGCTCATCCATGAAATTGCATTTTCACCGGTAGCACCTTCATGGGCTCCTGCCTTAATCATGTTGGCAGTTGCTTGTGAGTTTGTTCCCAATGCAATTATTTCTATATTACTATTATTCAATGACCTCAGTATTTGAGCAGCTTGACTGCCAATTCCTCCGCCCATTCCATCAATTACAGCTATTTTCATATTGATTTACCTTACTTAACCCTCTTTAAATATTTTGTATTTGCCTTTATAATTTATTTAATTATATTTAAACTGAAAGATTTCTGAAGTTCTTTTGCATTAAAAATCATATTATCAGCAATTAATACAATTACACTTTTCCTTTCTTCATTATCCTCCCATTTTTTGTCTTCCTTTAATTGATATGTCTTTCTTACAGCTTGAAATTCATATCTGTGTTCCTCATCTTTAAAATACAAAAAACCTTTGCTTCTAAGTATTTTCATTCCACTTGTCTCATATAAGTTTTTTATCCATTCATTCAGCTTTTCCATATCCATAGGACGATTTTCTGTTAATACCATTGTTTTAATATTGTCCTTATCCATCTTATATTGATCCTCCTCTGAATCACATATGCTAAACTAATTATCCCCCGCCCAAAATAGTTAATATCATTACTTCATCTTTATCCTTTAAGATAGTATTCGGATCAGCTTTTTTCTTATTGACTAAAATAGTTGCTTTATTTAGCAATTCTTCATTTGCCGGTTCAGCTTCAATTAATTTTTTTAGAAGGGCATTTACATTGGAATTTTCCTGAAGTTCTGATTCAACAAGCAAATTGTTGTCAATCAAACCAAAATACTTTATCCTTATCAGCATGGATATTATGTCACCTCCACTTTCTCAGAATTTAAATTTTCATCAATTTCCGGTAATTTTTTAATGGTTACCATAGTTAATAGATAATTTACCAGTCCAAGAACAGCAAATATTGCAAGTGCTAAATCATAGCTGCCCATTAAATCATATGAAATATTTAATGCCGGTGTTCCTACTGCAACTCCTGCTGACATCAGTGAAATTCCAATGCCTATTATAGCAGTATAATCTTCTTCTCCTGCAACAGCTAATATAAAGAGCGGCAGCAATACGGAAAGGGTAGCGAATGAAGTTCCGTAGCTTAAAGAATACAGCCATGCTATTACTTCATTGTTCATGAAAAGCAAAAGCAACGCACTTAAGATGAATGTAATTAATCCTATACTCATGGATATTTTTATGCCAAAATGGTCATTTACCACTCCTAACAGCACTTTGGAAAAGGCCAGGACAAGCATAATTGCTCCTGATATTTTAGATGCAAATATATAGTTAAAATTTCTGTCTGTCATATGAGCCGGTGTAATACTTAATAAAGGTGCTAATAAAAAACCCATAAAGAACAAACAAATCATTAAGGACATAATATGAGGCTTTTTTAATAAATCCCTCATGGGAGTTTTTGTGGACATTATGTTATCTTTTTGTTCTATTTCGCTTTCTTCAAATACTTCGTCAGGTTCTTTGATCATCAAGCTTATGGGGACAAAAAGAATGAAAAGGATTATTGAGACAACTAAATATGAGCTTGAAAAGCCATAATTTGTTATTATTCTTGCCACAAGAGGGCTGAAAACCGAACCTCCTAACCCGCTGCCGGCAAAAATAATCCCTAAAATTAATCCCCTTTTTTCAGTGAACCACTTATTAACCAATATAGAAAATGTTAATGTAGCACAATATACAATTCCAATTCCTAAGAAAACAGCTCCTATGTAAAAAACTGTTAAACTCGCAGCTTTATAATATGAAAAATATGCAAGGGCAAAAAACAGTGTTCCGCCGCCCACAATGAATTTGATTCCAAAGCGTTCATATACCATGTTATATGTGAGATTGCCAATAATACCTACGGCAGAAATAATGCTGGAAATAAGTGAAAATTCCGATCTGGAAAATCCAAAGTGTTCAGTAACCGGAACAATATACAAATTTTGAGTTATATTTCCTAAGCCAAGATAAATAAAAGCCAGCATAAAACATGCAAATAATATTACATATCCATAGTCAAGTTTTTTCGCCAATGCATACCCCTTCTTGCAGCTAGTACGGCCGCCCCTGCAGGAGCGGCCATTTTGTCAATATTAAACAAGATTTCCTGCACCATATAAATCTTCAATTATTTCATCCAAGCTGCCTAATCTTTCCAAAGTTTCCTGATAAGGCTTACCTGTTTCAAAGTCAATGCCCGCAGCCTCAAAGAAATTTTTTGCTAATAACTCTTCGTCTACAGTTATACCCTCCAAGGGTCCTGCTGCTAACGGCGGTTTGCCTACGGACCTTCGTG
>CAZAYQ010000185.1:0-1122 GCA_964489345.1 uncultured Clostridia bacterium
GAGATGACCTAACCCCATTTATTTATTTAAATATTTAAAGTCATATCCTCTGTACATGCTTAATATAATTATATATATAAAGGCATGAGGAGGTATGAAATTGGCTCATAATAAAATTATAACTCTTATATTGATTATTTTTATAGCAGGATGCTTAACTGCATGCGGCACCTTAGATATGATGGTAGGTCTCAAGGAAGAAAATAATCCGGATATAGCCGATTTGGCTGACTTGACAGATTTTGAAATAGTTGAAGACATAATCGGAGAAGAAACATATGAAGAAGCCATAGAAACCGTTACAATTCCAGTTGAAGAGGTTAAAATGACAAATATTACGGCATATTATGAGGATGAAAACGGCTTTGTGGTTCCGGTTAACACAAAAATCCCCTGGGAAGAAGGAATTGCAAAAGCAACACTGAGAAGTATGGTTGCAGGAAACGAAACTGAAAAAAGAATTGCTCAATCGGGACTTAGGGGACTCCTTCCTGAAGGCACCGAAATACGGGGAATGTCTATAAAGGACGGCCTATGCAGAGTTGATTTCAGTAAAAATATTTTAAATACTTCCTCATATGAAGGGGAAGAAAATATGATTTCTGCCATAACATATACACTTACTGAATTCCCGGCCATTGATAAAGTTGAATTATTGGTGGATGGTCAGGCATTGTCTTCACTTACCAATGGATATGCAATAAATACAGGATTTGAAAGGGAAAATATTAATTTGTACGGGTCGGCAGACGGAGTGAATTATACTGTTTATTACAAGGCTCCTGATACTGAAGTTATGGGTCATTATGTACCTATAACATTTTCAGCAGCAAAGGTGGGTAGTCCTGTAGCAGCAGTTCTTGAAAAGTTATTTGCAGGTCCTCCTGAAAACACAAGCCTCAGCAACAATATACCTGTGGGCATAAATTTAAGAGATGTAAAGGTTGCAGGAGATAGTGCAGTTGTTAATTTAGGGGTTGAAGCAGTTAATTTGTCGGAAGAAGATTACAAGGATATGAATTCAATCGTAGTGCTTTGTTTGGAGCAGTACGGCATAAGTGATGTTGAATTTAGTATTGAAGGATTATCTTTTGAAGCGGCAGGATTATCTTTTGAGAATGG
>CAZAYQ010000185.1:1222-3377 GCA_964489345.1 uncultured Clostridia bacterium
TCCGGGGGGCTGCCTCCCCGGATTTTTGCATGCTTATTTTTTGTAGTTTTCTTTTGCCCTTACTGCAAAGTCAGGAGTCTGTATTTCTGAATAGGGGGCTCCTTCTTCTATTTCACCTGCTAAGACCATAATGTCAATAAGTCTGTTATAGCCATCTTCCCCAAGGACCAGGTCAGGATTCCAGGCTTCCAGCTCCTTGTAGGTTTGAACTATTTCAGCCAAAAACTCAAGCTCTGAGTCAGCAAACTGAGGAAGTATAACTTCAGCTACTTCCATGGCACTGTGTTCATCCACCCAAACCATTGCTTCATAAAGGGCGTTAGAAAATCCTTGAATAATTTCAGGTTTTTTTTCAATGTAACTTTCCAATGCGCTGTAGCATGTATAGGGTATATATCCTGCAAGCCTTCCTACGGATTCAACAACATATCCGTTTCCTTGAAGTTCAAATGTTGAAGCCAGGGGTTCAAACAAAGTTGTATAATCTGCTTCCCCGGAAGCAAATGCCCCTGCCATCATATCAAATTGAACATCCGTTCTCACATCAATATCAACTCCCGGTGTTAATCCTTCCTGCTTTAATACATATTCAAGTGCCATAAGGGGCATGCCGCCTTTTCTTCCTCCAAGAATTGTATGACCTTTCAATTTATCAATTGTAAAGCTGTCATCTTTTTCTCTTCCAACTATGAATGATCCGTCCCTTTGGGTAAGCTGAGCAAAGTTAACAGCCATATCGCTTTTTCCCTGGAGGTATACATAAACGCTGGCTTCAGGTCCCATAAAAGCTATATCTGCTTCGCCGCTTACCATAGCTGCCATACATTTGTCGGCGCCGCCGCCGTTGGTCAATTCAACGCTGAGACCTTGATTTTCAAACAGTCCCATTTCAAGTGCGACATACTGGGGCGTATAAAAAATAGAGTGAGTAACTTCTATCAGACGAACCTTCTGAAAGTCAGCAGTTTTCTCACTGCATCCTGTCAGCAGAACGGTCGTAATAAGAAGCACAACAATAAGTAGAGAAATAAATTTTTTCATTAAAATCCTCCCAAAATTAGTCTTAGGTATATATTATTCAAGAGCCTTTCAAAGCGTTACTTAAAAACTCTTTGTTATTGATTAATAAAATTTAGTAGAAATTTAACAAATAGTGTGTTATATTATTACTGGATATAAAATATATGTAAATTTACCGGAAAAGCTCGTAAATTATAGTAATGGACGGAGAATAATATGGCTGTATCTTTTACGGATTTTTTAATGCAGGTTGCTGATAACCCTATGCTTTTAGTTACAACTCTTTTAACCCTGGCTGTTGTTTTGGTCAATGGCTGGACTGACGCACCCAATGCTATTGCTACATGTGTTTCCACACGTTCCATATCAGCACGGTCTGCTATTTTAATGGCCGCGATTTTTAATTTTTTGGGCGTTTTTATAATGACCTTGATTAATGCAAATGTTGCACAGACTATTTATAATATGGTTGATTTTGGAGGTAATTCCAGAGAAGCCTTAGTTGCTTTGTGCGCAGCCCTGTTTGCAATCGTAATATGGGCTACTACTGCCTGGTATTTCGGAATACCCACAAGTGAAAGCCATGCTTTGATTGCAGGCATATCAGGTGCGGCTATTGCCCTGCATAACGGGCTTAGGGGAATAAACGGCAGTGAATGGATTAAAGTATTGTATGGATTGGGCTTATCTACATTTTTAGGTTTTACATTAGGATGGATTGTTGTAAAGTCAGTGGAGATAATTTTCAGGGCCATGACAAGGAGAAGGGCAAATGAATTTTTCAAAAATGCACAGGTTTTAAGCGGTGCAGCTATGGCATTCATGCACGGTGCTCAGGATGGACAAAAGTTCATGGGAGTATTTATGCTGGGGATTTTTTTATCGGGTGGACAAGCAAATGTTACCAGTTTCCAAATACCTGTGTGGATGATGCTTTTATGCTCAATGGTTATGGGGCTTGGAACATCAATAGGAGGTTACAGGATAATCAAATCGGTTGGAATGGATATGTGCAAACTCGAAAAATACCAGGGGTTTTCTGCAGATATGGCAGCTTCTGTGTGTTTGTTTCTTTCTTCGATGACAGGAATACCTGTAAGCACTACCCATACAAAGACTACAGCAATTATGGGTG
>CAZAYQ010000186.1:0-3341 GCA_964489345.1 uncultured Clostridia bacterium
AGGGCTTCTTATGCTGCTTCCCCGTCTTTTTTGCTTATCTGGTCAAGCATGTAAGCAAGATTTCTGATATTTCCTTGCAATACGCCGGCCAGCTGTCCAAGAAGTATATCTCTTGACGGTACCCTTGCCAAATCTTTAACTTCATCAGCATTCAATATCTTGCCTTCAGCTATTCCGGCTTTTAATACCAATGTTTCATTGCTTGTTTTTGCAAAATCATTAGTTACCTTTGCAGCTGTAACTTCATCCTCATAAGACAAAGCAATAGCATTGGGACCTTCAAGGTTAACCGTCATATCATGATAACCCAGTTCCTCGAATGCAAAACGCATTAAAGTATTCTTATAAACCTTATATTCAACTCCTGCTTCTCTGCATTTGTTTCTTAATTCGGTAGCCTTTTCAACCGTTAATCCCCTGTACTCAACCAACACAAGAGATTTGGCATTTCTTATCTTCTCGGCAATTTCACTTACAAGCTGTTTCTTCTGTTCTAATACGGATTGATTCATTATGTTGCACCTCCTTTTTCACAAATAACGCAACTCTACAGCGCAGGCTCCATCACCATTTTGCATATTTTGGGACATTCCTCTCTTACAAAGACTTGCCCTACAGAAGAGGTGTGTCCCCATACCTATAATGTCGTGCAAAATGGGATTGCGCTGCATCTGACCTACCATCCATTTCTTTCTCCCTCCGGTCGAAGAAATGGGGTTAGGTCATAAAAAATTCTCTCCGCAGACGAAGAGAAAGTATCTATTATCTCACCTGGGCTGGATATTTAAACTCATTGAGTACCAGCTGTCTGCGGTATTATATTCAATTTTAGTTTATTCGGCTTATTCAGATTTTGCTTTAGATGCAAACAAATCCGTTAACTTAGTGGTATTCAGTTTGATACCGGGGCCCATTGTGCTTGCAATGGTAACACTTCTTAAGTATTTACCCTTTGCAGCCGGCGGTTTAGCTTTAACAACCGCATCAATTATAACCTTTAAGTTATCGATTATTTTTTCTGCACCAAATGATTTCTTTCCTGCAGGAACGTGAATAATATTTGTTTTGTCAAGTCTATATTCAACCTTACCCGCTTTGATTTCCTGAATAGCCTTTTCTACATCAAATGTAACTGTACCTGATTTTGGGTTCGGCATTAAGCCTTTAGGTCCTAAAACCCTTCCAAGCTTCCCAACTACACCCATCATATCCGGTGTTGCAATAACAACATCGAAATCAAACCAGTTTTCTTTTTGGATTTTATCGGCCAGTTCAGCTTCGCCAACAAAGTCTGCTCCTGCTTCTCCAGCTTCTTTAGCCTTGTCGCCTTTGGCGAAAACTAATACGCGGACAGTTTTTCCTGTTCCGTGGGGCAGAACCACAGCGCCTCTTACCTGTTGGTCTGCATGTCTTGAATCCACTCCTAATCTTATATGAACTTCCACAGTTTCATCAAAATTAGCTTTTGCTGTTGAAAGCATAGCTTCTACAGCTTCCTGCATATCGTATAATTTCAACTTTTCAATTGACTTCATACTGTCTTGATATTTCTTTCCTCTTTTCGGCATCTTTATTCCTCCTTGTGGTCAAGCAGCCTTCTATCGGCCTCCCACTTAAGCCTTTTGCTATTTTTCTACCGTAACTCCCATACTTCTTGCTGTACCTGCCACCAGCTTCATAGCTGCTTCGACAGTATTGGCATTTAAATCCGGCATTTTTATTTTTGCTATTTCCTCGCACTTTTCTTTTGAAAGTGTTGCAACTTTATTCTTGTTTGGCTCACCTGAACCGCTTTCGATACCAGCCGCCTTTTTGATTAGAACTGCAACCGGCGGAGTTTTTGTAATAAATGTAAATGATCTGTCCTGATATACAGTCAATACAACCGGTATAATCATACCTGCCTGATCGGCTGTCTTTGCATTAAACTCTTTACAAAATCCCATAATATTCACGCCATGAGGTCCTAATGCCGTACCAACCGGTGGAGCCGGAGTAGCTTTACCTGCCGGTATTTGCAGTTTAACTAAGGCTGTTACTTTTTTAGCCATTTTTTGCACCTCCTTCATCGTATAACGATGTTATATTGAAAAGTAATTATACTTTCTCAATCTGATCATAATCAAGTTCGATAAGAGTTTCTCTTCCGAACATTGACACAAAAGCTTTAATTTTTCTTTTTTCCTGACTGATACTGTCTACAGTGCCGATAAAATCTTCAAAAGGTCCTTCTTTTACTTTGATTGTATCGCCTGTTTCAAGCTCAATTTCCGGAAGTCTTTCGACTACACCCAGCGTCTTTACCTCTTCCTCAGTCAGCGGAACAGGTTTTGATCCCGGGCCTACGAAGCCTGTTACTCCCCTGGTGTTTCTTACAAGATACCAAGATTCATCGGTCATTATCATTTTAATAATTACATAGCTTGGAAACATTTTTCTTTCTTTGATTTTCTTCTTGCCGTTTTTTACTTCTGCTACTTCTTCCACCGGCACTCTTACTTCAAATATCGTATCCTGCATCTCTCTGTTTTCCACAAGCTTTTCGATATTTGCCTTTACTTTGTTTTCATGTCCCGAATATGTATGAACCACATACCATCTTGAACCTTGCGACTCTTGCTTCATACCTTACTCCTTTTAAACAATCACTGAAAGCAAACCCTTAAATACAAAATCCAAGCCCCAAATTACAAGAGTCAATGCCAATGTTGTAGCTAAAACAACAATTGTATAATTCTGTAATTCTTTTCTGCTTGGCCAAATTACTTTTTTTAATTCGGCTCTTACGCCTTTAAAATAATTTTTAGTCCTGACTGTAAATTTCGGTTTTTCATTATCTCTACTAGACATTACCACACCTCGTTATTTTGTTTCCCTGTGAAGAGTATGTTTTTTGCAGAACTTGCAGTACTTGTTCATTTCAATTCTCTCAGGATTTTCTTTCTTGTTTTTTTCTGTATCATAATTTCTTTGTTTGCACTCAGTGCATGCCAACTTAACTGCCACTCTCATTTTTTACACCTCCAAGAACTTATTCGCATAAGAACCCATTATCTTACTCAAGATATCACAAATCAAATTAACTGTCAATTATATTTATATTTTTTCAACATTGAAATTACACATTTATGCAAGACTAATCAACATTGAAAACTACAGTTATTTGCTGCTTTTCACTTAAAAAAAGCCCCTGCCAAAGCAAAAGCTTTTCTTAAATAGCAATTTATTTTACAACATCATTTTGTATTTGTCAACAATAATTTTTGGGGACGGTTCTTTTCGTTTTGGGAGTAAATTTTCAAAGTAAATTCCACAGTGGACACGGCGATGGAACTTACTCT
>CAZAYQ010000187.1:0-3337 GCA_964489345.1 uncultured Clostridia bacterium
CACATATACTTAAGGAGCTTCACAAGCAGGGAATACATATTGTTATTGCAACCGGAAGAAATTATTATATGGCCAGAATCCTTATGGAAAAGATAAAAGATACAGAGCCCGTGATTTTAGCAAATAATGGAGCAGTTGTAAGGCGTTATGTAAATGATGAATTTATTGAAAGCAATTATTTGGACTTTTCAACATTTGAAAAAATATATAAATTAGGCTTAAAGCATGATTTAAATCCCATAATTCATGTTGATGAATACCATCAAGGATATGACCTTGTCTACGAATGTGAGAATTACGAGGAAGCCTACCTGGGTTATATAAAGAATGAGCTTGACAGGACAAGGCACACAAGCTTCAGGGAAAAAGAAATTAATAAAATATTGTCGGTCTGCTACTTTAATGGATATGAGAAATTATTAGACTTTAAAAATGAAATTGAAAAAATACCCGGTGATTTTAATGTAATACTAAATCAGAACATAAGCAGCCGGTCCCTTTTAGAACTGCTCAATATAAACGGCTGTAAATGGCGTGCCTTAAAAAAATATATTGACAGTCTGGGAATAGACAAAAGTCAGGTAGTTTCAATGGGAGATGATAATAATGACATTGAGCTTATTGCAAACTCAGGCCTTGGAATAGCTATGAAAAATGCAACCGGGAGCTTAAAGGATGCTGCAGGGCTAATTTCCGGATTTTCTAACAATGAATCCGGTGTATATTACGAATTGACAGAAATATTCGAAATTAAATAAAAATATTAAAGCTTTGTACATATTTTCATAAGTCCTAAAATATAATGTATTAATATTATGCAATATTGAGGAGGAACTATGAGAATAATTACTGCAATAGCTTCAATTCTTATAATAATAGGAGCTTTAAACTGGGGTTTGTACGGTATATCAAAAATTGACATAGTGGAAAATTTATTCGGTGGCTGGAAGAATAAATTTGGAAGGATTGTTTATATTTTAATTGGTATAGCCGGATTGTATTCATTGTTGTATGTGATTTTTGCCTGAAGCTGATAACAAGAACAAAAACATGCACACGGGGCATGTTTTTTGTTTGGGTTATTTAGGATATTTTGCGGTCTTTACTTGAATGGTGCCATTTTTGTCATTTTGTTCATAATGCGGCTGTGCTCCCAATTGTTTGAAACTAATTCAGCAGAGCCTAAAGCTATATTTGCCAATCCGAATCCAATAATACCGTTTCTGTAGGATTCCGGCAAATTTGTGTTTCTCAATGCAACTCCTGTTGCAGTAACGACGGTTCCCAAAACAGCCGGAACAATGCCTTCTTTGATATGCATATGAAGCCTCCTTTATTTAAATTTGTATTATTATTATTTACAGTAAAGCATAAAATAATTTTATAAATTAATGGTAATTTTATTGATTAATTCTATTTACTTAATTATAATGAAAAATAAAAGCATGTTATAAAAAGGGAAATTATGAAATTATATAATAAATATTCTGATTATTTAAAATTAAAGTATGGCGAAAAGGTTTATAAGCTTCCTGTAAATATTCCATGTACCTGCCCGAACAGGGACGGAACAATAGCTTACGGAGGATGTACATTTTGTGCGGATGTGGGAACCGGCTTTGAAATGCTTGACAGCTCCTTGAGCGTAAAAGAACAGTTAAAAAGGAATATGGCCTATATCAAAAAAAAGTATAAGGCTGAAAAATTCATAGCTTATTTTCAAAATTATACAAATACTTATATGGAAACAGAAAGGTTTCAAAATTATATAAAGGATGCATTGATGGATAATATAGTGGAAATAGCCATATCTACCAGACCTGACTGCATATCTGATGAAAAACTTGACTTTCTGCATGAAATAAAAGAGTTTGATAATGTTAACATAACAATTGAATTTGGTCTTCAGACAGCAAATTATCACACATTGCAAGCTGTTAACAGGGGTCATACCTTGGCGGAATTTGTTGATGCCGTATTGAGGAGCAAAAGGTATAATTTTGAAACTTGTGCACATCTTATACTAAACTTACCCGGTGATACTATTTTGGATACAATTGAAACAGCAAAATTATTATCTGTTTTGAAGGTTGACCAGGTTAAAATTCATTCACTTTATATAATGGAAAACACAGAAATGGGCAGGGCCTACAAAAATAACGAATTAACACTTATATCAATGGATGAATATGTGGAAAGAGTTGTGATTTTTTTAGAACATCTCAATAAGGATATTGCAGTCCAGAGATTGGCGGGAAGAGCACCTGAGAAGGATTCTCTGTTTGTAAACTGGGGAATGAGCTGGTGGAGACTAAAGGATAAAATTCTGTATAAAATGGAGTCTGAAAACAGGTATCAGGGAAGCAATAATAAATTTGATTAAGCTTTAATTAATTATAAAATGTTAAAATAAATAGTGTAAACATTTTGAAGGTGTGGTACAATAAAGATGTAATTTACTTTTATAAAAAGATTGGAGTGTGATTATTATGGTTCAATTAGTTTGTGGTCATAGCGGTACAGGCAAGACGAGAAGGATGATTGAAATGGCAAATAAGGCTATAGACAAAATTCACGGCAGGATGGTTTTTTTAGAAGCAAATAACAGACACATATTCGATTTAGATTACCGGATAAGATATATAAATACTAAAGAGTTTGGGCTGACCAACGAAGAAGAGTTCCAGGGTTTCGTATGTGGAGTAATTGCTACAGATTACGACATAGAACAGGTATACATAGACGGCTTATACAAAATAGCTAAATCAGGAAAGGAAAAATTAGAACCCGTAATTGAAAGGCTAGATTATTTATCAAAAACATTTGATGTTAATTTCATAATAAGTGTAAACCATGATATTGAAGATATTCCAGAAGGATTGAGAGATAGAGTAATTTAATTAATTCAGCCGCCGGTTTTAACCGGCGGTTTTGTATGACCTAAGGAGCAAACAAATTTAATGCATTCCCCTGTGTCCCCTGCCTTCCCCTGTTTTCCTGTATTTGCCCTTGCTAAAAAAACTTTTTTCTGATAGAATTATTCTTGTATTAGAATTAGAAAGAGTGATTTTATGAATTATTTTAAAGCAAATAAAACAATTTTCGATGATTTTTTCGAACACAGGGACATGCTTATTATTCAGCATATGAATGGGGATATTAATAAAAAGGAATACCTGGAGCTTAATTATAAATATATGCTTGAAAAAAACACTAAACCCTTTCAGCGTATCGACAGCTTTGAAAAAGGAATGTACAATTACCAGTATTACAATATGATGGCAAAATACCACCGTATGATAGCACAGGAAATTAAGGATAAGGGAAAGCATATAAG
>CAZAYQ010000188.1:0-3305 GCA_964489345.1 uncultured Clostridia bacterium
GCTTCGCTTATTGCTTCTGTCATGTAGCCCTTGTTTATTTCATCTCTGTCAAGCTTGTAACCCATGAAGCAGGATTTAAAGTTTCCCATTATTATATTTGAAAAGCAGATATTGCCTATTAATTTGCCGTTTTCCTTTTTAAAAATCCAAAATCTTATGAGCTTTCTGCCCTTGAACATATTGTATTCATAGCTGAGCTGACTTTTTTGATATGCCGGGCTATAGAAATCTTTTGGTCTTTTTGGTTCCCATTCTTTCAAAAAATTATGGTTTTTTCTGTAGTATTCTATAACCTGCCTGTAATAACCGGCCTTCAAAATTTTTAAATATAGTCTGTCTGTTTCATATATTGTTTGTCTAAACATAGTATCCCCCTACACATGCAGCCTTCTCTTTATTTCTGCCGTCAAACTTTTATCTTCAAAAATTATAATTGTTGAAAGTGAAATGATGCTTGTTGATATACAGATAATTGACGGGTACAAAACATCCAAAAGTCCAAATACTATGAATATTACAGGAACTATCCCAAACAATGCATCAATTATTATATATAAAATAAAATCTTCAATGTGGAGCTTTCTGATTTTCGATATAATGGCCATGGATATCATGGCAAACACGCACACCAAGGGTATAATATAATTAATCGACCAGCCTCTCCAGCCTGTCAAAAAGTCCCATATTAAAGCTGTTGCGGATATGGTCATAACCTGGTATACAATATTTTTCGGGATGTTTTTGCGCTGATTTATCAGTGTAATGAGACTTGCCCACACGGATGCCAGCCCGCCCAATACAAAAAATGACCATGCACCGCCTCCGGGCATCAATATATTGATAGCAACTGAAACAGTGGCAGTTATTATTGATGCCAAAAGCATTACCTTGAAAAACCAGGAGTGTTCTGTATAAATAAATGAGATTTTGGGAAAAACTTCTTCCTGGGCCTTATCCCCTGTCAGCCTGCCCTGACAAAGAGGGCATGACTTTCTTTTTCCGCTTATGCTGACATTGCAGTTTTTACAAAATTTCATTTAATGGCCTCCTGTTCTTCGTCAATAATATTAGACTCAATTACAACAGTTATTCCCATATCAGCTAATGTTTTAAAGAACCTTCTTTGAATTTCAGTACTTACAAATGCAGATGTAAAGCTTATTCTCAGCTGGTTTTCAAATGAGCACAGACAGGCCTGAATTTTGTCTGTGCTTACAAATACATCAAATGAGTATATAAAAGGCTTAATATCATCAGGCATATTTACTATGCCCACATTTGACAATGTTGAAGTATAGCTTTTGTCTGCAAGAGCATATGCAATTTTTAAAGCCAGGTCTTTTATCTTAAGGGGAATGAATCTTAAAGCATAGTTGTGTTCCAGAGATGCCAGCTTGTTTATTCTTCTTGCCAGGACTTCAGGTGTTAAGTTTTCTTTGAACCTTTTCTTTAATTCTTCTATTACTTCTGTTAAATCATCACTTCCCTTTGAAAAATCATAATCCACATTTATAACCCCAAAAAAATTGCGGGCTGTCTGAGAGGAATAATAGTTTCTTAAATTTACGGGTATGTTGAGTACAACAGGCTTCTTTTTAAGTCTTGCCGGTATTTCTTCATTTATAGCGCACATTAAAATGGCTGCTAAAAATATTGTCAATGATGCCTTGTATTCCTTAACCTTAGGCAGTATTTCATCAACGGGGATTACGCCTTCAATTACCCTGATACGGTATTCTAATATCTTGGGGCCCCTTATTTTAAATGCCTTTATTCTCCTTTTCTTGGAGGAGTTTTTCTCATCCTTATAGTATTTTTGAAAACTGTCATCTAACTTTTGCGTCTCTGAAGCCCCTATGTCTAAAACAGGTGATTTGTCTTTTAAAGCGTATTGATATTTTATGGTTATGTAGTGAAAAATCAATGTTCTAAGAAATTGCAGGGCTCCTGCTCCGTCAGCCAATGCATGATATACTTCAAAGCTTATTCTCTTCCTGTAATACATAACCCTGAACAAGAGTGTTTTATTGTTTTTATCATACAAGGTAGAGCATGGAGGCAGGTTTTCTTCTGTAACAAGAGCCTTAAAGCGGCTTTTTTCAAAATAATACCAAAAAAGTCCGCTCTTTATCACTGACTGATAGAGAGGAAATGCTTCCAGAGTAATATCGAGTGCCTCCTGAAGCACCTGGGGGTCTACCGTATCAAACAGCTCACATGCAAATCTGAATACCTTGGTATCGCTTTTTTTGCTGTTGGCAGGAAATATTTTAGCAGCATTATCTAATTTGCTCCATTCGGATATTTTTTTATTTTTCAATTAATCCACCTCATAAATAAACCGATTAATTATATCATAAGTTAATTTAACCTGAGGAAATCTCGAAGGAAGTGCAAAAAAACCGTGAAGGGCATCTTTTATCCTGTATATTTCAACATAGTTTCCTGCCTCCCTGAGTCTCTTGCCGTATTCTTCGCCTTCGTCACGCAAGGGGTCATATTCTGCAGTTATTACCAATGTTTTTGGCTGCATGGACAGATCATTTGAAAGCAAGGGTGCAAAATAAGGACTGTACATATCTTCTTCCTTAGATTTGTATAATTCCATGTAGTCTCTTATTCTCTTGGAAGTAAGCAGATACTCTGTCCCGTTTTCCACAACAGACTTAAAAGGGGACTTGTCTGTGTAGTCATTGTATGTCGAGGGATAAATTAATATTTGTTTGTTAACTGTAAATTCTTTTCTTTCCTTAGCCAGCAGGGATAAGGCTGCCGCCAAATTCCCCCCGGCACTGTCTCCAATCAATACTACTTCTTTATTATTAATTACATCATTTGTAATAAATGCTTTTGCTGCTTCATAACAATCCTCTAATCCTGCGGGGAAAGGATTTTCCGGTGCCAGCCTGTAATCCACGGACACAATCTTGCAATCCGTAAGTCTGGCCATATTTGTACAAACCTTGTTATAAGAGTCAATATTGCCTGTAACCCAGCCGCCGCCGTGAAAAAACAAGAGCAGAGGATAGTCCGCATTTACATGAGGTGAAAATATTCTGACGGGAATATTGTAATTTTTCGAGCTTATTTTATAGTCCCATGTTTTGTATAAGGGTTTTAAAATATGCCTCCTTGTTAAATTTACAAAATTCCTGTGTCTCTGCAGGTTTTCCTTAATATCATATTCATTGAAGGACAAAGCTTTTAAAGCAGCTCTCACGACCTTGTTTATTGCCATAATTCCCTCTTGTTTGTTAGTTTACACTATTATATATATAAATATTATAAGTGTCTACCAAAAATTA
>CAZAYQ010000189.1:0-3266 GCA_964489345.1 uncultured Clostridia bacterium
TTTACTGACATAATATCACCCCTCTAAATAAGCAAGTGCTGTTTTTAATTGTCATTCTGAGAGCTTTGCCCGAAAGATGCCCTAACCCCATTTCTTTAAGGTATGGTGTCACACCTATCAAGTTTAGGAGCCGATAAATTTTTGTTCGAAACTGCAAAATTTAAGATTTTACAGACTTATAGAAGTATTGTAATTAACATTTGAGTCATTGTCAACTGAATAGCCATTTTAGTTAACAACAATAATTATTTATTAATATCTTCATTGTAGATACCATTGTTTGATAAAGAACTACAGATTAATGCATGTTTAGACATATTATTAAATAATTAGCTTATCTGTCTTACTGAATAATTAAAAGCAATATAAAAAATTCAAAGAAGGGGAATGAATATATATGTAAAGTGGTTTTATTGTTAATTATAACGAAATTGGTTATATTTAACCGACAGTACTGTATACTGCAAATGCTGATTAGCCTTAAATCCTGGTAATTTCCTCATAACAATTCAAAAGTCGAAAGATAATACATTATTTGCATATAGCTGCAAGCTGCATGGGATAATGAATCATAGAGGGCTTCTATTGTTATTATTAAAAACAGGTATTTGACTTGCATATATTGATAATATATAATTATGTAAAATATAGTTTAAACTTGAAAGGAGTGGCAATTTTGAAACTTCCGTCAACTGTAACTTTATGCGAGGTTGGTTTGAGAGATGGTTTGCAAAATGAACCTCTAATAGTGGAAACGTCAGAAAAGTTAAAGATTGCTAAAGGTCTTGTAGATGCGGGCTTTAAGGTAATTGAACTGGGGTCTTTTATGAACCCGAAAGCAGTTCCACAGATGGCTGACACAGATGAACTTTATAAAAAACTTAATAATATTGATGGTGTGGAGCTTCGCGCCCTTGTAGCAAACAAAAGGGGAGTGGAAAGGGCAATAAACTGCGGCTGCCGTAAAATCAAACTGAATGTTTCTGCCAGCAAGGGGCATAATATAGCAAATATAAATAAAACTCCTGAAGAAACTGTGGCAGGTTTTGCAGAAAATGTTGACCTTGCTGTTAAGAACGGCCTCGAAGTTTCAGGCTCCATATCAATGCCTTTCGCATCACCCTGGGAAGGGATTATTCCTATTAGGGATGTGGAAAGCATTGTTGAAGCTTATATAAGAGCAGGTATAAAAGAAATTTCTCTTTCTGATGCTTCAGGCATGGCTGTGCCAAATCAGGTATATGACATGTGCACTTCTATGATAAAAAAATATCCCCATGTAAAGTGGTGGCTGCATTTTCATAATACAAGAGGAATGGCCATGGCAAATATTCTTGCTTCTATGGAAGCCGGAATAAGAAATTTTGATTCCGCCCTTGGAGGTTTTGGAGGATGTCCCTTTGTTCCCGGAGCGGCAGGCAATGTATCTACAGAGGATGTTGTTCACATGATGGATGAAATGGGAATAGAAACGGGAATTGATATTGTAAGAATTATTGAAATGGCTGGAAATTTGAAGGATATGCTTGGTCATGGGGGGGATTCTTACATTCTTAAGGCAGGAAGGTCAAAAGATTTGTTCAAATAAAATAAACAAAAATATTAATCATAATGAAATCGTTGGTATATGACAGTATCCCCGTCCCCTTGTCATATGCAAATAGGAGGAAAGATGAGCAGAATGAGTTTAATGGATGAGCCCTATGCAAAGCTTAATCAGGACCAGATTGATGAAATAGAAGAGAAGTTTGCAAAGGCCGATGCCGCACAGAAAATTTTCGAAAAATGGAATCAAGAAGACATTGACAGGACTATAAGGGCAATAGCCTGGAAAGTTGCTAACACTCAAACATTTAAAGAATTAGTTGCCATGAGCATTGAAGAAAGCAAGATGGGAGATCCCTTAAGCAGGGAAAATAAAAAGTTTAAAATAAGAGGGGTGCTCCGTGATGCTCTCAGACAAAAAAGCGTAGGCATAATTGAAGAAATCCCTGAAAAGGGTATTGTTAAGTATGCAAAACCGGTAGGGGTAATAGCATGTGTTGTGCCTGCAACGAATCCGGACCTGACACCTGCAGGAAATGCAATATATGCCCTTAAGGCAAGGAATGCAATAATATTTTCGCCTCATCCAAGAGCGGTTAAAACCGGCGGGAGAACAATCGAACTTATGAGGGAAGGATTAAGACAGGTAGGGGCACCGGAGGATTTAATCCAGATATTGGGACAAGGAAAAGCCAAAATTAATAAATTCCTGTCTGAAGCCCTTAATACTAAATGTGATTTGGTAATTGCAACCGGAGGCCAGGGTGTTGTAAGAAGAGCGTATCATTCCGGCACACCGGCTTATGGAGTAGGAGCAGGAAATGCCACCATGATATGGGATGAAACGGCAATGGATGAGATAAAACAAGCTGCAATTAATACAATGCAATCCAAAACATCAGACTTCGGGTCGGGATGTTCTGCAGATGGCAATATTATTATGCATGAGAGCATTTTTGACAAGGGTGTAAATGCCCTGGTGGAAGCAGGCGGATATTTATTGAATGAAAGTGAGCAGGAAAGCATTAAAAAAATAATGTGGGATGAGGAATGCCACAGATTATCTGATTCAGTTGCCCAGTCACCCCAAACAATGACAAAGCTTGCAGGATTTGAAATAGCCGGTGACAGGAAATTTCTTATAGCAATGGGAACCGGAAGCTACACAAAAGATTACAAAGATGTGTGGTGCCGGGAAAAATTAACAACCCTCCTTGCTGTCCACAAATATAAAGGTGAGTTTCAAAATGCTGTTGATATAGTTAAGGCTATTCATGAAGTGGGAGGGAAGGGTCACAGCGTTGGCATATATTCCTATGATGAAAACCATATTCACAGGCTTGCCCTGGAAGCAGAAGTAGGAAGAATAATGGTAAGGCAGCCCCAATCAAAAGCAAATGCCGGAGCTTTCACAAATGGAATGCCTATGACATCAAGCATAGGATGCGGTACCTGGGGAGGGAATGCAACATCAGAAAATGTCAACCTCCGCCATTATATGAATTTCACCTGGGTTTCAAAGGAAATACCTGAAGACAAACCCAGTGATGAGGAATTGTTCGGTGAATTTTATGAACCGGAAAGAGAAGGAAAATAATAAAGGAGGTTATTTCTTTGAAAAGATTAGTGTCGGAACAAATGGTAGAATATCTTGAAAGGCGTAATGTAGAATATATATTTGGTTTATGCGGTCATACCGTAATCGCCTTTTTGGATGCTTT
>CAZAYQ010000190.1:0-3253 GCA_964489345.1 uncultured Clostridia bacterium
GAGCCTATAGTATTTATTTCCCTGTTTGCTTCCTGTATGATAAAGTCAAGCTTTCTGCCTATTGTTCCCCCCATGTCCAAGGCATCCGACAATTGTGCCATATGTGATTTAAATCGTACAATTTCTTCATTAATATCACTTTTATCAGCATATATTACAATTTCATTATAAAGCCTGTTTTCATCAAGGTCGTGGCTGCTGCCCAGAAGTTCTTTAATTCTGTTCTCAAATTTTTCTTTATATTCTTCCACAATTGTTTTGGAGTTTTCAGATATGACCGCCATTAATTCAAGAATTTTAGCCATGCTTAAGCTGATGTCAGACTTAAGCTCAATACCTTCCACAGCCCGCATTGACAAAAGATTTTCCACAGCCTCATTCATTGCGCTTTCCAGACATAACCGGAGCTCATCATCATCAGGATCATCTTCTTTAGCTATCAGTACATCCTGAAATCTGATTATTGTATCGAGAGAAGGACTGGAGTTCATACCTAATTCAATTTTGATTTTATCAATGGCATCCTTATACTGCCCGGCTAAAGACAAATTCGGCAGGATTACCGTATCTGATTCGCTTATGTAATCAATGTTGATATATACATCTATTCTACCCCTTTGCAGGCTGTTTTTCAAGATTTTTCTTATATTATCCTCAAAAAACCGCAAATGCCTGGGCGTTTTTATGTTTATATCGCAATATCTGTTATTGATAGTTTTTATTTCAGCCGTAATACTTCTTTTCCCGTCATTGTTTTCACCTTTGCCGTAACCGGTCATACTGAATATATTTGCCATTTTTATCTCCAATATTATATTTGTTGTTTTGCTGTGTCCCTATACTTCTTTTCCATTATAACATCAAAAGCTTAATAGTAAACAAAATAATTAACAATCAGGTGTAATGGATTAAGAATCAGGAAACAAAGGGTAAGATAATTTATCAAATATTTAAAATTTTCATGACATTACAGCATTTATAATATACAATATGGTTATTACTAATGAAACTAATGCAATACAGGGTGATTTTGCGGATAAGAATCGATTGAATTTTTGGAGGGAAAAATGTCATTAGACGGAATCTTTGTAAACAGCATAACAAATGAACTGAATAACAAATTAACAGGCGGAAGGGTGGATAAAATTCATCAGCCTGATAAAAATGAAATAGTAATAGCTGTAAGGAGCAAAGGGGAGAATCATAAACTCTTAATTACTGCTATAAGCTCAAGCCCCAGACTTCACCTTACAAATGAGGCAAGACAGAACCCTGCAGAGCCTCCTATGTTTTGCATGCTTTTAAGAAAGCACTTGACCGGCGCCCATATAAGAGCTGTAAGGCAGATAAATTTTGACAGGATTGTAGAAATATCATTTGAATGCAGGGACGAATTAGGAACTAGTCTAAATAAATCACTCATAACTGAAATAATGGGCAAACACAGCAATATTATTTTTGTAAATGAAGATAAGACTATTATTGATTCTCTAAAAAGAATTACTCCAAATGTAAGCTCTGTAAGACAAGTTTACCCCGGTCTAAAATATCTTGCCCCTCCGGGAAGCGAGAAATTAAATCCAATGAAAGTGACCAGGGAATTGTTTATGAATGAAATTCAGTCAACAAACAACGGAATATATATTTATAATTTTTTATATAAGAACTTTACCGGCTTCAGTCCTTTTATATCAAGAGAAATATGTTATTTGACAAACTTAAATGAAAGCACGTATTTAGGAGAGCTGAGCGATAGGAAAAAAGAAGAAATATGGAATGTATTCAGGACAATAGTAAGTAAAGTAAGTCAAAAAGACTTTTCTTTTAATATTTATTACGATGAAAATAAACCATACGGCTTTTATTGCATAGAAATTGACTGTTTGAAAGACTATGACAAAAAGAATTTTTCTTCATCCGGTGATCTTTTTGATGAGTATTATTATGAATTAGACAATAAAAATAAAATAAAGCAGAGAGTTGCAAATCTTATTAAAAGTATAAATACAAAAATATCAAGAAACAAAAAAAAGGTAGAAAAGCAGAGAAATGAACTTTTAAATGCCGAAAGCAGGGATAAATACAGGGTTTATGGCCAGCTTATCCTGTCAAATCTTAACAAAACTCCTGAAAACAACAAGCTTACGGTCATAGATTACTATGACCCTGAGCAAAAAGAAATTTCCATACCCCTGGACCCTAAGCTTTCTTTATCACAAAACAGCCAAAAGTTTTTCAAAAGATACAATAAGCTAAAAAAAGCCGGGGATGAGCTGGAAAAATTAATAGATTCATCTCTAAGCGAAATATCTTACCTGGAGAATATTTTATTTTCAATTGAAGAATGTGAAACTGCAGATGATTTAAATGAAATTTACAACGAGCTCATAACTGAAGGTTTTATGAAAAGAAGCTCAAAGCTTGGCAAAACAAAAGGCTCAAAGCCAATCACAACTTTTATATCCTCCCGGGGTCATGAAATTTTGGTAGGAAAAAACAATATTCAAAATGATATGATAACATTTAAAATCGGCAAAAAAGAAGATTACTGGTTTCATGCCAAAAATATACCGGGGTCTCATGTAATTATAATTTCAAAGGGAGACCAATTAACAGATGAAGAGTATGTTGAAGCAGCACGAATTGCTGCATTTTACAGCAAGGGCAAAACTTCCGGCACCGTTGAAGTTGACTATAGCAAAAGGGCAAATATTAAAAAGCCCGCAAACGCAAAACCCGGCCTTGTAATATACAACACAAATTATTCAATGCTTGTTGAGCCGAATATTGAAGGGATAAAAAGAAAATGATGGTTCTGTATTGATTGTCCCGCTTATTCGGTTATAACCACCTGATTGATTTTATCTGTTTCTTCAAGCTGGACGCTTATTCTTTCACTTCTTGATGTAGGAACGTTTTTACCGATAAAATCAGCCCGTATCGGCAGTTCTCTGTGTCCTCTGTCAATTAATACTGCCAGCTCCACATTTTGCGGTCTCCCCCTGTCTACGATGGCATCAAGGGCTGCTCTTACTGTCCTGCCCGTATATAATACATCATCTACCAGCACTACAGTTTTATTTTTAATTTTAAAATCAAAGCTTTCTACTGCCAGAGGTGTTCTGTCGTCCTCTTCCAAATCATCTCTGTAATAGGTAATATCCAAGGGGAAAACAGGAACTTTGGAGCCTTCTATCTCTTCGATTTTTCTGGCTAACCTGTTTGACAAAGGCCATCCTCTTGTTTTTATTCC
>CAZAYQ010000191.1:0-3227 GCA_964489345.1 uncultured Clostridia bacterium
TAGAGGACTTGATGACCACCTATTTTGACAAGCCCTGTGTCAAGCTGAATGTTTTGGATAAGGTAAAATTTTACGGGGACCTGGCAAAGTATGCTAATGCCATCGGTGCTCTAATAAGAGTGAATGGGGTGAAGTGATGGTTGATCTTAATTTTTTTGAACCCTATATAGAGAAACGGGAATTCAAGTTCAATAAAATGATTTTGCTTTATGCCCTCCTGGGACTGTGTATAGTCGGGGTTGCGGCTATAGGGGCTTTCAATCAGGTTCAGATAAGTTCCTTAAGGGCTCAGGCAGCTTCAAGACGTGCTGTAGTGGAGGATCAGAAAAAAGTTAATAAGTTTAACGAAATAAGGGCGCTTGAAGACCAAATGGCGGTTTTTAAACAGGAAGTGGACAATATTATCCGGATGGACAAAAATATTGCCGAAACGGATATTATAAATGAAGGATTAATAACTGAAATTAAATCAAAGATGCCTGAGGAATTGTTTTTGACTAATTTTAATGCAGCCGGCAGAAGTATTCAAATTTCAGGTGTTGCAAAGGATAGCAATTCTGTGGCGGAATTCAGCAAGGGCCTTAGAGATATTAAAGATGTTGAATCCGTCTTCATATCAAGCATTGATAATATGGAGGAAAGCTGTAACTTTGTTTTAAATACTACTTTTAAGGATGTGAATATAGATGAATAGACTAAAGAGTAGTAAAATTAAACTAAGGCCCCTGACAAAAAGTGAAAAAGCATTGCTTACTGTATTGGCAATTGCATTGATAGCATATTTTTCCAATCGTTTTATACTGACCCCCCAGGCTGAAAAAGTAAGCGGTCTGGAAACTGAAATTGCTGAGCTTGACCGGCAGATAGCAGATATGGAAAGCACAATACAGAAGGAAGACAAGATAAAGAAGGAATGGGATATGCTTCACAGGGAGAGGGATGAAATCCTCAAGAATTATTTTCCTGTTCTTGACCAGGCACAGATGATATATCTATTAAATGATTTGATTAAAGATGACAAGATGGCTATAAGCGAGATGAGCTTCTCCTCTCCTGCCGAAGAAGCCATGGGAGATATTGCGGTTAAGAATATGAATATTTCTCTTCCCTACACCGGGACTTTTGACGGTACCATTGATGTTGTCAAGGCCTTGGGAGCAAGCCCCAGAAGAATCGTGGTTGACTCTTTGTCAATGGACAGGGAAGGTGATTCGGAGTTAATGGGAAGCATGGCATTAAAAATATACAGCCTTGAAGGTATTGCGGAAACCGATCCTGAGGTAATAGAGATAGAAATTGCAGAAGGTACAGGCGAGGGCTCCTTGTTTGCTTCATACAGCGGTTATGTTGAAGGAAGCGGAGCCGGCGGAAGCGGCGGCGGAAGCGGGGGTTCGGGAACTTCCATAAATGACGGTGATTATGTCAAGGTCTACAGGCTTCATGATTTTGAAAGCAGGGACTACAGCTTTATTCCGTCGAATCCTAATGTTAGGGGAAGTGCAGAACCTTCAACAATCGCCAAGTCCGGCAAGTATTCATTGAGATTTGAATACAATATACTGGCAATCGGACATGAAAACAGGGCTTATGTGGATTTGGGCTCAGGAATTGAGCTTAAATATCCGCCGGATACCATAGCCATGTGGGTCAATGCCTTCGGATATTCGCCGGGGACCTTGGGCTTCAGGTTTAGAACCCAGGACGGCCGGGAAATTGATGCAGTTGCTTCTCAAGGGGTGTCCTGGCTGGGATGGTCTGAGATAGAGGCGACGGCTCCCCAGGATTTGGATTTGTACCCCTTGAAATTGACTCATATATATTTTGAAATGCCCTTTAACAGGGATGATATAGGAGTATTCATATTTGATAAGCTTCAGGCCTTCTATCCTGTTAATGCTGATTCTCAAGGCAATACTCAGCCTATATATGATTTCTATGTGGTTAAAACGGGAGACACAATATCAGATATTTCAAGACAGTTCTACGGCACTGTAAATTATGTGAAAGAAATCATGCAGAATAACAGCCTGACCGCCGGTGACATATTGCCGGTAGGAAAAGTGTTAGTGCTGGTAAGGAGGTAAGGCAGGTGAAAATTACGAAGAGAATTATATCGATTATATTGGTTTTGTTAATGCTTCTGGCTAATGTTACGGTTTTTGCCGCCGAAAGCGAAAGCTATGAGGCCGGATATGATGAGGGCTATGACTACGGCCTGGATGAAGCAGGCAGCGGATTGACCGCAAGCCGTGCCTACCGTGATTTCGAGGGCTCACGTGCTTATAATAATATTAAGAATAGTATAGATAAGTTTAGTGTAAGTGATTTCAGGGACGGCTTTTATGACGGCTATGATGACGGCTACAGGTTAGAAGATGAAGTGAGTGAAGAAATAGATTACGCCGAAACCTTGGGGAAATTGCTTGGTGAAATTTACGGAGCCAATGATTACCAGAACGGCAAAAAAGCTGATTGGAAAAAAGCACTTCCCAGCAGCAAAAATGCCAGAAAAATGTTTGATCTGGACAAACAGAATGCTTCCTATAGAAGCTCATTTCTTGCAACCTTCAACAATGCCTTTAAGGAAGGATATACGGAAGCTTACGACAAGGCTATGTTTGAGCCTGCCAAGGTAACAATGGAGCAGGGAGTCAGCGACGGGGAAACAACCGGAGAACTGGCAGGAGCTGCCTATGGCTTTAAGGACTTTTATGAAGGCAAAACTTCAAGTTTTAAAAGAGATATTCCTACGGACAGTCAAATTAGAGACCAGTATTCATTAGCGAATGACAGCAATGAATATGAGGATGGATTTACGGCAGGTTTTAAAAGAGCATATGAAGAAGGCTATAATTCAGCATACAGGGAAGCAAACACTAAACAGTCCTTTGCTAAAGTAACTTCAGACCTGGTTCCTATTTCCGGATCTGAAACATTAACTGCAGACGGGAGATTTGCGGTAAAGGTTCTTCCCGGCACCTACTATCATGATGTAAACCTGACCGTTACTACCTCTTATGATGTTGCCAACAGGACCTACGGCTCTTTTATCAAAGCATCGGACAGCTATACCGTTCAAATGTCCAATCCGGCTGCAGCTACTGAGACCGGGAAAACCGTAGAATTGTCCTTTGAATACTACGGGGACAAATATCTTGGGGGTATTTACAGGCAGGACGGGTCTAAGTGGACCTATATACCTACAGTGGCCAATGATAATAAGTTGA
>CAZAYQ010000192.1:0-3197 GCA_964489345.1 uncultured Clostridia bacterium
GCACGCTGGGCAGCTAGTATATCCCTTTCTATTTGCTTTGACTGCTCTTCCATGGCAGCTTCCTGCCTTATAATTTCTTCAATATTAGTTTGTAAACTTAACATGTAGTTTTCTTTTGAGCGGGAAGCTATAAGCACTTCATGCTGTTTAGAGTTTAAATCGTTTATTATGACAGTCAGTTCGTGTCTTCTTGTTTCCTGTTCAATTTTCAGTTCTTCAACCTGTGTTTTCTGTTCATTGATGGTCTTAAGCAGGTCAACATCGCTTTTAACGATAAGCTGAATCATATCCATTCTGGTCAATGCATCAATGAGGTTTTCGGCTTTCAGTATTACTTCCAGATATCCGCCTGTTCCGTTTATATACATAGCCCTTAAGCGGTCTTCCAAAAGTTCGTTGTTTTCATCTATTTCATCAATAAGGTCAGCAATTTTTTGCTCTGACTCAGCTATCCGCATATTCATTTCTTCTTTTTGAACTTCTTGTTTTTGAATTTCCAATGTTAATGTCCTAAGGTCGCTGTCCAGAATTTGAATTTCTGCCTCGATTGATTTCTTTTCACCCTTAAGGGCATCTGCTTTTTTGCGGATTTCCTTGATTTCATTTTCAATTTCCTGCTGCTTGTACCTTAAATCGGCAATACTGCCTCCTGCCTTGACAGGAAAAATACCGGCAACTGTTACTATTAACAAAAGCAAAACCACACATCTTCTAAACATGACACTCTCCTTAAACACTTAAAAATTTCTTCAGTGAAACTAAGCTTCCTAATATTCCAATGCCTATACCTATAGTCAAAAATATTATTATAAGGTCATTTAGTACCATTTCAACACCCACCAAATATCCTGACATTCCTGATATAAGGGCCACGTAGCGGCCGGCAAGATAATTAATGGTATAATTATATCCTAGCATAATAAGCAAAATTGCCATTAAAGAGCCTAGGAGCCCCAGGGTGATACCTTCCAATATGAAGGGTCCCCTTACATAGCCGTTGGTAGCTCCAATATACTGCATAAGTTCAATTTCCCTTTGCCTGCTTAAGACAGTAATCTTAATTGTGTTTGAAATAATGAATACACTTATAAGTAAAAGGGCTATTATTATCCCTGCTCCAAATTTTTTTACAAAATCGGCCATCTTAATGAGGGTATTTACTGCTTCCTGATAATATCTTACTTCATCAACACCTTCAAATGTTTTGAGGGTTTCAATAACCTCATCTGACCTGCCTACATCAGAAAGCTGAACAATATATGTGTTGGGGAAAGGATTATTCCTTAAATCCTGAAGTAAAATTGCATCTTCCCCCCAGTCTTCTTTAACCCTTTCAAGGGCATAGTCCTTGGTTTGGTATGCAACCCCCATAACCCCGTCAATTTGCCTGAAAGACCTGCCCATTTTCTCTATTTGCTCATCTTCCGTGCCTTCAACTATATAGACTGCTATCTGGTCAAAAGTTTCTTTAGCAACCATTGCCAGGTTATTTACATTTAAAACTATTATTAAAACAAATCCAAGTATTATCAATACTGCTGTTACTGAACTTATAGAAGCAAAACCCATCATTCGATTCCGCCACATGCTTTTAAAGGCCTGCCTGAATATATAGCTAATCTTCTTCGGGTTCATTGCCGTATCCCCCTGACTTGATGTCCCTGATAATAATACCGTTTTTAAGCTCTACAACTCTTCTTTGAAAATAGTTTACTATCTCTCTGTCGTGTGTTGCCATAATTACCCTGGTTCCCCGTTTATTTATTTCGTTTAATATATTCATTATTTCTTTGGACGTTTCTATGTCCAGGTTGCCTGTAGGCTCGTCCGCAATTACGGTTTCAGGTTTGTTCACAACAGCCCTTGCAATAGCCACACGCTGCTGCTCTCCTCCTGATAATTCATCGGGATAATATTTGGCCTTATCACTTAATCCCACCATGCTGAGAACCAAAGGAACTTCTCTTCTTATGTTTTTTGACTGACAGCAAATCATCTCCATTGCAAATGCAATGTTTTCATATACAGTCATCTTTGGAAGAAGCCTGTAGTCCTGGAATATAAAGCCTATATGCCTTCTATATTCTGCAACGCTTCTTTTTCTGATTTTATTGATATCCTGATTGTTATATGTGATAATCCCTTCTGTAGGATTAATTTCTCTTAGCAATAACTTTATTAAGGTGCTTTTTCCTGCTCCGCTCTTTCCTACAATGAATATAAATTCTCCCTTATCGATTTTTAAATTTATATCTTTTACGGCGGTAAAAGTCTTTTTATATATTTTTGTAACATTATTAAACTCAATCACTGTTTCACCTCGTAGCGTATAGTTCTAATATAACACAAAATGACAAAATTTCAAGAATTATTATATTATTTTACAATGTTTTTAAAGAAAATGAAATGTTTATTTTTTACAGATATGGCTTATTGGGGTAGTGCTCAAAAAAGGGACCCTTATGCCAAAGCGTCGGAGCTTCTGCCTAGTGTCAAGAGGATGGGTCAAAGAAAGGCAGCTTGCAGGATAATCAAAATAGTAAATGCTCAAAATTTCAAGTAATGTGTGTTTTGTGCTGTATTAATTTCGAACTTTTCACACATTAATTGAATTTTTGAGCATATTTCAGTTGAAAACCATGTTTTTTTAAATATATTTCACACATTACTTGAAATTTTGAGCAAATTCAGGCTTAAATATAGATTTTAGGTCAAAATGAGCCGTTTCCCCAATTAGTGTTCCAAGGAGAAAGCCATTTATCCAATTTATTTGTATTGTCTTTCTAAAACAACCTTCTCAGGCAATTCTTTCAATTCTGTTTTTACAACTGCAAAAGGATATGTAAGAACCTGTGCTGTTACATCACCCGGCCTTGGATCTTTGTAGTCTGCATAAACAGTAAGAACCCTTTCCCCGTCTACATCGCTTAAAGTAATTTTATCAATTTCCACTTCGTATCCTGCAGTATTCTTTTCCCCCCTGGTTACTACAACATAGATTTCATCATTTATTCTGCACACCAAGGCCTTCTCCTTCATCCTGTAATTTGGCAGTACTTCAGTGATTTGCCGCGGTATCTTGTCCGGATTAATATTATCAAAACTCACGTTTTCTACACCCTTTCCTCTAAAGTATTTGAAGAAAAACAAAAGTGCAGCAATAAATACTATAATCGCAACTATCGAAATTATTCTTT
>CAZAYQ010000193.1:0-3163 GCA_964489345.1 uncultured Clostridia bacterium
TGATATAATTTAATAAAAAGTTTTATAAGGACGGTGAACCATGGACCAGACGGATTTAAGAATTATAAATATATTGCAGCGTGACGGAAGAATTTCTATGAAAGAACTTGGGAAGGAAGTATCCTTAAGCCCTCCTGCTGTTGCAGACAGAGTAAAAAAACTGGAGGACAAAGGAGTAATTGAACGCTACAAGGCTGTAATCAACAGCGCAAAAGTAGGAAAACCCATCAGTGTATTGATAAATGCATCAATAAAACCTGAAAACCAGGAGGAATTTTTGCAATTTGCCCACAGCTCGGACGAAATAGTTGAATGTCATCATGTTACAGGCCCTCACAGTATGATAATGAGGGCATATTTGACAGAAATGCCTCATTTGGAAGATTTGGTAAGAAAAATCCAGTCCTATGGAAATACGGAAACTTATATAATAATGTCCAGTCCCATAGATGACATGTCAATTTAATAAGCTGGCCTTCAGGCCAGGCTGATGAATATTTTTCTTAATGGACATAATATTTAATGACAGAAAGTTAAGAGGTAAAAAATGTATAGAATTCAGCAAATCAAGCTGCCTATAGATCATAAGGAGGAGGAGCTTTTAGTTAAAGCTGCAGAAGCTTTAAGGATAAATAAAGAAGATATAAAAGAAATTTCAATTTTCAGAAAATCAATAGATGCAAGGAAAAAAGACGAAATACTGTTTACTTATACTATAGATGTTGATACAGACAAGGAAGTGAAAATATCCAAAAGAAACAACAATGTATCTCTTGCTGCCCCCTTTGTATATAATGTGGAAGCAAGAGGAGAAAAGCCTTTAAACAACAGGCCTGTAGTGGTAGGAAGCGGTCCCGCAGGGCTTTTTTGCGCACTGCTTCTTGCAGAAAAAGGCTATAGACCCATAATTCTTGAAAGAGGAAAGACTGTTAAGGAAAGGGTAAAAGACGTTGAAAAATTCTGGAAAGAAGGAATATTGAACACCGGTTCAAACGTTCAGTTCGGAGAAGGCGGTGCGGGAACATTTTCAGATGGAAAGCTTAACACCTTGATTAAGGACAGGTCAAAAAGAGGCAAAAAAGTATTGGAAGAATTCGTTGAAGCAGGTGCTCCGGCGGAAATTACTTATATTAACAAACCTCATATAGGAACGGACCTCTTAAGAAATGTTCTTGTCAATATAAGAAAGAAAATAATAAGCCTGGGAGGAACATTCAGATTTGAAGAATGTTTGACAGATATTATAATAAAGGACAATGCAGTCTGCCGGATTGTAACCGAAAGCGATATAATTGAAACAGATATAGTGGTTCTTGCCATAGGTCACAGTGCAAGAGATACTTTTGAAATGCTCAGCAATAAAATAGAACTGACAGCAAAACCCTTCGCTATAGGTGTCAGGGTTGAACACCCCCAAAAAATGATAAGCGAAGCTCAATACGGAGAAATGGCAGGTAATCCGCTTTTAGGTCCTGCTGACTATAAATTTGTCCATAAAAGCAAAAATGGAAGAAGCGTGTATACCTTCTGTATGTGTCCGGGAGGAGTTGTAACTGCATCTGCTTCAGAAACTGAGGGACTAGTCACAAACGGCATGTCTTTTCATGAAAGAGATTTAGAAAATGCAAATTCAGCCCTGGTTGTCCAGATAAATCCTGATGATTTCGGCGGCCGGGAAAATCCCATGGCAGGAATAGAATTTCAAAGATACTGGGAAAGGAAGGCCTACCAGGCTGGAGGAGGAAATTACCGTGCCCCTGTCCAGCTTTTTAAGGATTTTAAGGAAAAGAACATTTCCTCATCCTTTGGTGAAATATATCCAACCTACAGGCCGGGCTGCACCTTTGCAAACCTGTGGGACTGTCTGCCGGCCTATGTATGCGAAAGCCTGGCTGAGGGAATAACAGCATTTGGAAAGCTTTTAGCAAATTTCGACAGAGAGGATGCAATCCTTACCGGTGTTGAAACAAGAACATCATCACCTGTGAGAATTACAAGAGATGATGAAATGCAGACAAATATAAGAGGAATTTACCCCTGCGGCGAAGGGTCCGGTTATGCAGGAGGAATTATGTCTGCATCAATAGACGGACTTAAGGCAGCAGAGCAAATTATTAAAATATACAAGACTATCAAGGAACAGGAATAAACTATGAAAATAGCTGTAATCGGCGGGGGGGCATCCGGCTTGACAGCAGCAATCGCTGCAGCAAAAAACGGTGCGGAGGTAACCATTTACGAGAAATTAAACAGAGTAGGCAAAAAAATTCTTGCAACCGGCAACGGCAGGTGCAATTATACAAACATGAACCTGTCAAAGGAATGTTACCATTCAAATGAGCTGAAACTTACGGAAGAAGTAATGAATTTTTTTGACCTTGAAAAAACTCTTGTTTTTTTTGAAAACTTGGGAATTTTGCCCTATGTGGACGAAAGCGGGAAAGTATATCCTAATTCTCTGCAGGCTTCAAGCCTTTTAGATGTTTTAAGATATGAACTGGAAAGGCTTAAGGTGGAAGAAGTAACTGATTTTAACGTTACTGCCTTAAGGAAAAGCAAAGATAAATTCTTTATAATTGGAAATGATACTCTTACAGCAGACAGGGTAATTTTGTCAACGGGAGGGAAAGCAAGTCCCCAGCTTGGGTCTGACGGGAAAGGTTATGAAATAGCCAAGTCCTTCGGTCATGAAATAATTGAGCCTTTTCCCGCCCTGGTTCAGTTAAGGCTGAAGGGTAAATATTTTAAAAGAATGGCAGGTATAAAATTTGACGGCATTGTAAAGGCCTATGCAGGGGAAAAACTCATTAGAGAAGAAGAAGGAGAAATACTTTTTACTGATTACGGCATCTCGGGACCTCCCATCCTCCAGGTAAGCAGGAGGGTTATCGAAGAATTAAACAATAAAAACAAACCCTTTTTAACCATAGATATGTTTCCTCAATATTCAAAGCTTGAACTTTATGATATACTGGAGAAAAGATTCAGAAAAATTGACTATAAAACGCTCCAGGAGGGCATGGTAGGCTTCATTAACAAAAAACTTATCCCCGTGGTTTTATATGAAGCAGGATTTGATGATTTAAATAAACTATGCGGCAGATTAAACAAGAAAGAAATATATAAAATAATAGATATTTTAAAAGAGTGGAAATTTGAAGTT
>CAZAYQ010000194.1:0-3157 GCA_964489345.1 uncultured Clostridia bacterium
TAAGCTTTTTAAACAGTCTGATATTTTGAAATGTCCTTGTAATTCCCATATTTGCTATTTGAAAGGGTTTATGATTTTCTAATTTTTGGTCGTAATAATGTATTTCGCCGCCTGTAATGCTGTAAATTCCTGTTATCAAGTTAAATATAGTGGTTTTACCTGCACCGTTTGGGCCTATTAAGCCAAAAATTTCACCTTCTCCAATATCAAAGGTTACATTGTCAACAGCTGTTAAACCTCCAAATTGTTTTGTCAAGTTTTTTAGAGAGAGTACACTCATGATTTAACCTCCCCTTCAGGTCTTTTTGGAAAAACTCTTTTTATACCTTTAATAGAAAATTCCTTTCCCCCCATAAGTCCCTGGGGCCTTGTAATCATGATAATTATTACGGCGGCTCCATATAGAACGAGCCTCCAGTTTGCAAAGGTTCTAAGGAGTTCCGGCAGGAATGTGAGAAGAATTGTTCCTATCACGCTTCCCGATACACTTCCCAAACCTCCGAAAATTACTATTATGGTAAGTTCTGTTGATTTAACCATCTTGAACATAATGGGCTGAATATATCCAAAGTAATGTGCCATCAAGCCCCCTGCAATACCTGCATAAAATGCACTGATGGCAAAGGATATAAGCTTATATTTAAAAACATCTATTCCAATAGTCTGTGCAGCCAATTCTTCTTCCCTTATAGCAACCATATTTCTCCCGTGGCGGGACCTTATAATAAATACCAGTACAATTATTGCAATTACATTAATTATAACTACATTTGCCAGTGTTGTTGTCCCTTGAGTTGGTATGCTTGAAAGTCCTCTGGCTCCGCCAAAGTATTGAACATTATCTAAAACCAGTCTTATGGCTTCACCAAAACCCAAAGTTGCAATGCAAAAATAGTCCCCCTTTAAATTTAAGGTTAACTTTCCTATAATCAGAGAAAACAGCATGGCAACCACTCCGCCTGCTATCAATGCCAATATAAACTTTACTTGGAACATGGATTCCGGAAAAATGTTTGATTTCAAGGTAATCATGGCAGCTGTATATGCTCCTATTGCCATGAATCCTGCATGTCCAAAAGAAAACAAGCCCGTAAACCCGGTAAGCAGGGATAAACCTAATACTGTCATTAAATTTATACCTGTTAAAATTAAAATTCCTGATACATAACCCCAGCTCATAGTCTACCTCCTAAGCCTTATCTTCCGTAGTTTTTCCCATCAGCCCCGTAGGCTTAAAAATAAGTACGCCTATAAGGAGTGCAAATGCAATCAAATCTCTGTATTGCGACGACAGGTAACCGGAAGTCATTGTTTCTATAAGTCCAAGGAGTATAGACCCTACTATAGCTCCGGGCAAACTTCCCAATCCCCCAAAAACTGCAGCTATAAAAGATTTAGTTGTAATATTGCCGATTTGCGGATATACGACATATTTCATGCCGAAAAGCATACCCGCTAAGCCTGCCAGCAACCCTCCCAGTATAAAGATTATGAATATAACCTTATCCACATTAACTCCCATTAAAGTGCTGGCCTTTATACTGTAGGATGTAGCCCTTATTGAAAGCCCAATCTTGGTTTTTTCTATTATATACATAAGTCCTGCCAGGCTTAAAGCGGATATTATGAACATCAATAGGTCAATTCGTCCTAATGCAATGTTTCCAAGCATTATGGGTCCGGTGGAAAAAACAGCCGGATAGGCTCTGAATGTAGGTCCTATAGGGGATGCAATTACTATATTCTCCAAGAAAATTGAAGCTCCCATTGCAGATATAATAAAATAGAGAAAGGGTGCATTTCTTTTTCTAAGCGGCCTGTATACTATCCTTTCCATACTCACAGCCAATAGTCCCGAACCAAGAGCAGACAGTATGAATGCAATAAAAAACGGCACCTTTAACAAGGTGAGACAGAAATATCCTATATAAGCTCCTATCATAATAACTCCGCCATGAGCGAAGTTGGAAAAATTCATAATACTGTATACAAGTGAGTAACCTACGGACATTAAGGCATATACGCTACCTAAGGACAAACCGTTAATTAATTGCTGTAAAAAATAGCTCATAGTACCTCCTCTTTGATTAAGGCGGGTTTAACCCGCCTATTTGTTATTGCAGCCCGTATTTTTCCTGGAATATGTAGTCTGCACTTTCAACTCTCACTATTGCAGCTTCCTTTCCAATGGGGTTGTGGTCTTCAGGACTTATTTTAATGGTTCCTGTTACGCCTTGAACAGTTACTTTAGTCAAAGATTCGGTAATCTTCACCGGGTCGGCAACTCCGGCATCCTCTATTGCTGCCTGTAATAGAAGGAATGCATCGTGAGCCATATAACCGTTTAATTCCATGGGAAGATTATATTTTGCATTATATTTGTCTTGAAGAGGTTTTACCTCAGGGTCATTGAAATCCAGGTGGTTCACTATATAGCTTCCTTCAATGGCATCAGCTGCCATGGTCATCAACTGTTCTGAAGGCCATCCGTCTCCACCCATTAAAACCGCATCAATTCCCAATTCTCTTGCCTGATTTGCAGAAAGTGCTACTTCCTTATAGTAGTAAGGCATAAGTATCATATCAGGGTTTGCATCTTTTATTTTGCTCAACTGAGGTTTAAATTCAACATCGCCTTCTTTAAAACCTTCTTTTGCTACAATTTTCCCGCCTTTTTCAGTAAAGGTTTTTTCAAAGAATTCTGTAAATCCTTGTGAATAATCACTTGCCACATCATACAAAACTGCTGCATTTCTAAGTCCTAATCTGTCATATGCATAGCCTGCAGCTACCCCGCCCTGGTATGGGTCTATGAAACATACCCTAAAGTTAAATTCCTTTACTGAGCCGTCATCAGCAACGGTTACCTTCGGGTTTGTTCCAACTGTAGAAATATCAGGAACCTTGTACTCTTCAAGAACAGAAGAAATAGCTATTGCCTGACCGCTGGCATTAGGCCCGATAATTGCTACAACTTTGTCCTGTGATGCAAGTCTCTTTGTTGCATTTACAGCTTCTGCAGCATCACCCTTGGTATCATAATAAATACCTTCAACCTGTTTACCAAGTATACCACCGGCTGCATTAACTTCTTCAATCAACATTTTTACCGTATTGCTTTCACAGGTTCCCCAAACTGCCTGGTCACCGGTCAAAG
>CAZAYQ010000195.1:0-3145 GCA_964489345.1 uncultured Clostridia bacterium
GGGGGAGACTGATCATGCCCCTCATAATAGGCCTTGATGGGGTCTGATAAATTCCTTATTCTGTCAGGCATCACATCCCAAACAGCCACCCTGTCTTCTTCAGCCCGAATGGTGAATTCATAGCTGCCGGGTGCCGTGCCGGGGGCTGCTTTAAGGGTTGCTCTGTCCTCATTGAAGCTTATCCTTCCCTTAAGTTGATAATCATCTAAAGCATCTAAGGCTTGAAGGTCTGAGTTGTCATTATAAATGCTTATCCCTTGAGGTGCGCCGATTAAGATAAATTTAAAAGGGGCGAATCCTTCAGCTATAATCTCAAAGCCATCTTCTCCATCGGCAATAACCTTCCCTTCGTTATGACTGGTTATTTTGACGGGATTAGGGTGAGGCTGCCAGACCCATTCCACCGTTACCCTCTGGTGGAAAACGGCAGTATTGGTGGGGTTGCCGCTATCATCTAAGACCGGCTCCAAGTGATAGGTGCCTAAGGCATTAGTGTCTTTAGTCCAATCGGGGATTGAAGAAGAATTGGGATACTGCTCCTGCCATTCTAAGGCATTGATTTCTGCCTGCAGCTGTTTTTTCGTAAAGTCCTGGGTGGAAAAAGGTTCGGTCAGACAGCGGAAGTTATAGGATAAAGGAGCTTTTGTCCCTAAAGGATTGGAAATGAAGATATATTCATCATATTCCATTTTGTCTATAAGCTTATCCCCTTCTTCATACCGCTCATAGGAGTCTTCTACAAGATTTACCACCCGGCTAAAGGCCAGTTCCATGGAAGCTTTGTGCCGGATTTTAAAGGGAGTGGTCTTACTGTCGTAATCTAAAATTACAAAAAAACCACCGGTGCCGGTACTGGATACATCTGCCCTGCTAGGGTAAACTCTAAACCCTTCATTCTTTGAAATTTGTGCCTGGCTCTCCTTATTGTTAAGCTTACCAAAGAAATCCGTTTGCCGGGTGTCAAAATTGCCTAATTTATCAGAAATTAAGAAAGCTTGCTGTCCGTAAGGCTTAAAAGCCCAGCCTTCAGCACCTTGGATATAAACAGGCAAATTTTCATAATAAGACAGCTTATAATTTACTTCAGGTTTATTATCATGCCAATTGATAGTTTTAACCGGTTCTACCCTGCCCATGGCAAAATGATTAAAATAATCGGCGAAATTGATAGTCACCTCAGAAAAAGGCAAAGTGGGGCTAACGGGTGCAGTAAAATAAGATATGTCAGATTGGGCTAATTCGGGAGGCCTGAATTCAAAAACAACCTGATCTGTGGAGGAAAGAGTGATTTCTTCTTTCTCATCCACAATAAACTCACCCCAACCATTACTTTTCTTATAACCGGATTCGGGATAGCGCTTAATCTCAGTCTTGTTTAAAGTGTCCGGATAATCAGTGCTATAATAGACACCCTTTGGCACCACGTAGATGCAATAGGGAATATTAGGAGCCGGCTTATAGGGATCATCAAAATCCATACGGTCTTCTTTATAGATTACGCCGCCTGCCCGGGAAGGAACGGTAAATACTTCTTTAAATTGAACCATGTACCCCCCTGTATTATTTTGCCGTTTACGCACTATGGTAGGTTCAAGGTTAAGTATGTTGTAATGCTTTCCAATAAATTTCATATAAATATTCAGGATAGTATAAAGACGTATGTCCAACATACTCAGGTCTTTTTCAACATAAACCCCCGCACCCAATAAGACTCCCGCACCTACCATGTCAAAACCGAAAATTCGGATATCGGCCAGGACCCCTATTTTCATATAGGCATTTATTTGTCCCAAGAGACGTACGTCGCCGCCTGTTTTCATTCCCAAGTCTACATGAGGGCGTACGCTGGTGGGAACGCAAAAGGCGGTACCCCCTTTGATGCCGGCTTCAGGAGACATATACTCCCTTGCTACGATATCTAAACGAAATTGACCGTCCAGACCTAAGATTAGGTATAGGCCGCCGGAAATACTCCCAACGCCAAAGGGAATTTCTATTGCAAAAAGGGGTATACGTACCTCCTTGTGGACCTCAGTTGACATTTCTGCCACTAAATAGGCTTCTTGCTCTAAACTGAGTCCGATTGCATAACCGCCAAAAGCACTGTAATGGCCGGTAAGCTCGATATTATCGATACCAAGGCCGCCGCTGAGGTTAATCTTTAATTGGTCGCCTCCTCCTAAGTCTACTTCAAATCCTGTATTGTCAAATTGAAGGCCGATGAGGGGGTTATAATCAAGATCCTTGAATCCTTTTTCCGCATCCAGGGAGTAGTCCCAGTAGAATTCAGGAGGGTCGTGCTGACCTGAAGGAAATTCCACAACGCAATCCTCCATGCCTTGACCAAAACCCACGATATTAGCAGAGTTCAGTTTAATAGTCTCCTCTTCCAGGTTAAAATCCTTAAGAACTTCGTGAATTTCCGGAGTGGTTAGAGCATAGTTGTTTCTCAGAGGCTCCACCATTGTATTTAATTGGGGGTCTGCTTCAAAAATACCGCTGAATTCAGTGGGGGAAACTACCTTGAAAGCCACTCCGTTCTTTTCATCCACCATTACGGTGCCATTTTTAACTTCTATTCCCGGTTTCCCTATACTGCTTTCCAGGAGACTTTTATTAATAAAGCCTCCATCTTGAATAATCTGACTTGGTGTAAATTTCTGTTCGCTGCTGCCTGCTAACAGCTGCCCCATTGATTTGAGGTTCTTAGTAACATCACTGTTAATTTTCACCACATTGTCAGCCAATTCATAGGAAACATTGGAGAAGGTGGCGGGTTTTATCCCTTGTGTGTAAGCGTCCCATTTCTGCCCTGCCGGCTTAAAAGAGCCGTAGTCCACTATCATTTTCGGTCTTGAACTCTCTAAATCCTCCATCTTCCATTCTTGTTCTATTTGCTCCAAAGAAGCTTTGTCCAATTCACTGTATGAAAACACTCCTGAATTGTCTTTTTCAACTCCTTGTCTTATTACCTGACCACTGTAGGACAGAGCGTAGGGTTCTTGAGGAAACCAGACCACAGAGGTAAAGACAGTACAAATTATTAATAATACTGCCAGCAGTTTTTTCTTTTTCAAAATAATCCCTCCCTTTTTAATTTAATTATAGGCAGGAAAGCTTGTTTTGAATAGCTACTAATCTTGGT
>CAZAYQ010000196.1:0-3138 GCA_964489345.1 uncultured Clostridia bacterium
TACATATCGGACAAAATGTCTGCCATTCATTTCATAGGGTATAACTGGATTCTAATACGTTCTTTTGTAGGTGTTAAGTAATCGTATGAATTAAAATAAATTACACTATCTTATAATTGCACACAGATTGCTTGCTACAATAATATTTTACAGGATATTTATAAATTGGCATACTTTTTTATAAGTGTATTATTAGCACTATTAGTAATGGATATCCTACAACTTAACGTGTTGCAATTAAAAAATACCATATATTTATATAGTATTCTAGAAAAAAATTTACCATATAATTGGAAGCAGGAGATCCATATTATGGGCTCATTTTGAAAAGGAGGTAATAAAAATGCCCATCAAAGAAAAACTTGAAACAGAAAAAGTCGTAAAAACATTGTGGGGCAAGGTCATTTCTGAAAAGGAAGCCTATATCACTGCATTGCGCCAAATAGCAGGATTCAGCGCCAACTTTAGCAGCAACTACTGGCTTACGTGCTGGTGATATAGTTTCTTTGAAGTTTACAGATGTTAACCGGAAATATTGTGAATTGCATCTGACACAGGGCAAAACGCATAATTCACTGATTTTACCGCTTCAGAAATCAGTATTAACTGCTATTGCGGATTACATACTTAATGGACGACCAAAATCAGAATCAGGATACCTTTTTCATGAAAGTTATCCCGACTTTTTCGAAATATTCATTAGAATCAGGGTATTCTATTTTTAATTCAGGATAACTAAAAAGTCGGGATAAGTGGTGTGAGAGGACGGTAGTTAAATTAATTACCTCCTGCTCGATTTTTCCTTACTCTTGATTAGGTATTAAATAGACAATATTTACACTTAAGATTTCCTGATCATGACCGCTTTACGGTATCGGGAAGGTGAAAGCCCGGTTCTATCCTTGAATACCTTGGCGAAATGTTCATAATAATCTACACCGCAAGCGGCAAATGCTTCCCTATATATTCCCTGCCCCTTTGAATATCATCCCTGCACTAACATATTTTTTTAAGATAAAATTTGCAATGAAGTAAAATTAATATATCATAGAATTTACAGGTTTTGACATTCTCCTATGTTAATGCTATTATTGATATAACGCTTATATTCTAGCCGTACGTTATTTTAGAAAAGGATTATATGGGGAGGTTTTTATGAACAAATACAAAATAATGCTAATTGTAATATTGAGTTTTATGTTTTGTTTAGCACCTGTATTTGCAACAGAGCAAGTTGCTCCGTCACCGCCTTCTTGGGTTGAAGAAGGGGAATATTTAGTTTTTAAAAATTCAAGTGCTTATGAGCCTGAAATGTGGAAACAAATCTGCGAGATAAGGGCAGAATTGGAAAAAACTCCTGATTATTCGACACGTGAATTCCAGGGGATTGCATTAAAAATGCAAAGAGTATTTTCAGGATATCATGAAGATGCAGGATGTCGATTTGAAAAGGGCTTGCTTTATTATAAAGTTTTTCTAAACTATGGGTCCCGTTTAGAAGCAACTTATGCAAAATCATGTTTCTTAGATGCGGCGGAACTTTTAGAGCACGGAGACAATCAAAAAATACTATATATGTGGGCTGTTAGATCAAGCTTACTGCACGGGTATCATACGGATAGAGCCGTTATAAAATTTTTGGAGTATCCGGATTATAATATATATGAAGTTGCTGCTAACCAGAATGTAGTGAATTGGTCAGGAGAATATTTAGAAAAGGTGTTGGCAACACCTGTCATACTCTTAGATGGAGAAATTTTCGATACAGAAGAAGTAAACCCCGAAATTACAAATGGCAGGGTAATGCTTCCAATCCGAAATATTGTGGAAGCTATAGGCGGCAAGATAGAATGGAATGATAAAACTAAAGAAGTAACAATAACAAAGTCAGGTGATACACTTATATTAACAGTTGGAAATACTAGTGCATATAGAAATAATAAGAAAATCACCTTAGATGTGGCACCATATATTAAGGACGGGCGTACATTTCTACCGGTTCGTTTTGTGTCAGAACAGCTCGGACAGAAGGTAGAATGGGTTGGGAATCCAAGAATAGTTATTATAAAGGAAAACAAGGATGCCTATGTTAACTCAAATCTTGAGACCTGGCTTAAAGCAATGGGAGCATATTTGGCAGATAACTCTGATAATAAATCACCCTTCGTGAAAACTAGATATGCAAATCATTTTACGGGTTATGCTGTAAGAGATCAAAAAAATGCAGCTGAAGTAAAGAAGCTGTTAGAAAGCGGTTGGAGTATTTATGACAGAGATGGATTGATATATCAAATAGACACTCTAACAGATTATGGACATAATTCAGATTTTTTATTCTATGTAGACTTGATTGACAATCTGACAAAAAAGGAATATGAACAATTGCTGAAAGAGGTTGGTGGAATAGATGAATACATGTTTCCTTTAACTAAAGAGATAAGTAAAAAATGGGGAGAACGAGGCATCATGGCTTGGGATTTGTTTAGGGTTTCTAATCTAGCTCAATGGGGATACGTTATGGGATACCTTACATATAATGAAGCTTTGGAAGCAGCAGAGCCTGCTGTGAAAAAGCTGCAAGAAAATTTCAATTCTTGGGAAGAGGCATATGATAACTATGTTGATGGTCATGTCTGGTGGTCACGTACTGATGTAAAGGGACTTGATTATGAAGAGTGGGGCAGAAGACCGGAATGCATGGAATTGATGCAAAAATATAAAGACCTGTTTGATAATAACTTTTTCAAAGAAAAAAACAAGTAGATCCTAAGATTAGTTCAGATTTTTTTATGTAATTAACCACTTGATGAGAGACACAAACCGCTATGGCTGGTGTCTTCTTAGCTTTCATTCCTGGAATACAGAAACTTATGCTGATATATTCTTACACAAGGTCAGGTAATTATTATCAGATATTAATTAAGTCTTTTTATAGTAAATACCATTGCGAGAATGGTAATAATTTGGTATAATAACATCAAGAATCTTTTGAAAAAAGACTTCATTATTTGTAAAAGTGTTACAATATTGGGAAAAGGCATTGACAAAAAGATTCATACTATAGAAGCTAAAAAAGTCGATGACGTTCCATACGTTGATAAAATTACAGAATTCTGCATGGATGAAAGCGGAAAAATA
>CAZAYQ010000197.1:0-2988 GCA_964489345.1 uncultured Clostridia bacterium
TTAAATGTACGGATAAATAGTGCTTGAAATATAAATGACTATATAATATAATCAAAAATAAAAAAAAGAATAGTAATAAGTGTTTTCTTGGCACCCACTTAAAAAATCAAGGTTTTTTAGTGACTCCGGGAATTTATTTGAAAGGAGTTTTTTTAATGAAAAAAAACAATCAGTATATTACCCGTACTGCCCTTATAGCAGCTGCCTATGCTGCCTTGACCTATGCTTTCGCGTGGATGAGCTATGAGCAGATACAGTTTAGGATATCGGAAGTTTTGGTGCTGTTTGCATTTATTGAGCCAAGATACGGACTTGGCCTGGTATTGGGATGTGTATTGGCAAACCTTGCAAGCCCCTTAGGATTAATTGATATTGTAGTTGGTACATCTGCAACATTTTTAGCCCTGCTGTTCATAGGACAGGTAAGAAAACTGTTTGGCTTAAATAAAAAAGCGCTGGTTACAGCAAGTTTGGGACCTGTAATTTCAAACGCCTTATTGGTCGGTGCGGAGTTAAGCTATTTATTCAACACTCCGTTTTTATTGAATGCATTTTACCTAGGAGCAGGGGAGTTTGCGGTAGTTACTCTCATAGGTACAGTGGTTGTAAATTCAATAATGAAAAATAATATTTTAGTGGAAAGAATATCGTTTAATTAATTAAAAACCATATATAGGGTTACATATATATCAGCACAAATCCGTCTTACTCAGAATTTCAATTAATGTGTGTTTTGTGCTGTATTATTTTCGATTAGTCTACATATTGCTTGAGATTTCGAGCAAATTCTACTCAAAAATTAGCTTTTTCAAAAATTTATTCACACATTACTTGAAATTTTGAGTAAATTGCCTCCTGCACATCCCCTTTTTCGGCTAAATGGACCGAAGAGGCATTGTTAATGGGCGATTTTACTCAACCAGACGTCCCTAAAACTCCCAAACCCCCAGAAATGAGTTCAACCCCTTTTGGAAGCCAGAAATTCAAGGCGTTTTTCTCTGTTGATATATTTATTTGACTGTAAATATATTTATCTCCGTCCATGCATACATTGGTTGGTCCGGGAAATTTTATTTCCGCCTGCATGATTTTATCATAGGTAATATATTTGTTTATCTTTGGATTTTCCAAATGCTCTCCTTTTTTATAACTTCCCAGCAGGCTCAGTATTTTAAGCCTTGAAATGTTATCAACAAAACAAAGGTCAAGAACACCGTCGTTTAATTCTGCCTTTGGAGCACACCTGTAACCTCCGCCGTAATATTGGCCGTTTGCTACAACCCCTATTAAAAATGAGCCGTTTATTGTATCCTTGTCCAATTTAACAGCAATTTGTTTTCCCAGTTTGCTGAACAAAGAATAGAATATTGACAGGTAGTATCTTGTGGGTCCTTTAATGAAGGGTATCTTTTTAAATTTATTCATGTTAAAGGCAACATCAGCATCAAGACCTATGTTTAATACTGAGGCAGTGTATTCATCATTTGCTTTAATTAAGTCCAATTCCAGGCTTTTACCTCCTGTCTGCAGGTTAATATCGCTGAAATTGGCGGTGTTTGTAAAATTCTTAATGAAATCATTGCCGGAGCCTGCAGGTATTACGCCTATACTTACTTGTTTATATCCGAATGCTGCATTTATAATCTCATGCAGGGTTCCATCCCCGCCGCATGAATATAAAACAGATTCTACATTTTCCCTGCATTTATTTGCTGCAAAGTTTCTTGTATCATCTTTTGATTTGGTGATATAAACTTCATAATCTATCTCTTTATTATTTAATTCAAGGTGGATGGTTTTTTCTAATTTATCCTGCAGCCTGCCGTTGCCGGCAATAGGATTGATTATAAATATGTGTCTCATAATGGCTCCTTAGATCAGATCCTTCACTTTGTTCCGAACAGCCTGTCTCCTGCATCTCCCAAGCCGGGTATAATGTAGCCGGTTTCATCATATTTTTCATCGATGGCTGCAGTGTAGATTTCAACATCCGGATGGGCTTCAGTTACTCTTTTCAACCCTTCCGGAGCACATACAAGATGAATTGATTTTATTTTTTTTGCCCCTCTTTTCTTAAGCATATCCAGTGCACCGTTCATTGAGCCGCCGGTTGACAGCATTGGCTCTGTAATAATTACTATTCTGTGCTCAATATCTGCAGGAAGCTTGCAGTAGTATTCAACAGGCTGAAGTGTTTCTTCATTTCTGTACAAACCAATATGGCCGATTTTGGCATTAGGGATTAAATCAAGCATGCCGTCCACCATACCCAGTCCTGCTCTTAAAACAGGAACAATTGCAATGTCTTCCCCGGATAGGATTTTGCCTGTAGTTTTAGCCATGGGTGTTTCTATATCGATATCTTTGAGAGGAAGGCTTCTTGTTACTTCATATGCCATAAGCATGGATATTTCTCTTACTAATTCTCTAAAATCTTTCGAGGGTGTGTTTTTGTCCCTGAGCATTGTCAATTTATGCTGAATCAAGGGATGGGATACTAGGGTTACATTGTTCATAGCGGGCTCCTTTATTTTTATGTGTTAATTAATTGGAATTGTATTGTAAGTAAACATATAATATAATTATTATTATATACAAGAAGCTCTTTGTCAATCGATTTTTTTAAAAGGAGGATACTGCTTCAAAGGCGGGCAATTCTTCAGGGGATGGCCCTGGGTATATCCCCCTTCTATGAAGGAGAGGTATTATGATTATAAGTATTGGAATAGATATCACTGAAGTTGAAAGAATAAGAAGGAATTTAGAAAATGACAGGTTTCTTAAAAAAATATATTCAGATATGGAATTGGAATATTTAAAAATGAGGAAATTCAATTCACAAACAGCAGCAGGAATGTTTGCTGCAAAGGAGGCTGTTTCCAAATGCCTGGGCACAGGATTTTCAAATTTCGGACCCTGTCACATTGAAATATTGAAGGATGACAAGGGAAAACCCTATGTTCTTTTGTCGGGGAATGCTTTGAAAAG
>CAZAYQ010000198.1:0-2969 GCA_964489345.1 uncultured Clostridia bacterium
GATAAAACAAGGAATGCATTCCTGAAGAAACGGCTTGATAATTCTGTCAGGAAAAAGTTCATCGTTACCCCGTCTGATACTAAAAATCCAAATAGGGTAAAGGCTACGAATATTAATGATACTATATTGTCTGCCAGCCATGTTGATACTTTTGAAGTGTTTAATCTTTCGGATGTATTTTCATTATTCATTATTCATCGCCTCCTTTAACCTGTGTCAGCGCATAAAGGATTATACCGTTTTGGATTACCATTCGCAGTATTTCTGATAAATCCGTGCCTTCAAACAGTTGGTTTGCCACGGGAAGTGCCGTGGTAAAAAGGCCCTGGTATATAATAACCCCTATTATTGCGTGGGATACCTTTGCTCTTGAAGCGGAAGCCCCCCCTATTAATACAGCGGCAACCGCAGGAAAGGCCATCATAAGGGGTGCCGTATAAAGCTGTGTATAGCCGTAACCCTGGGAATAAACTATAATTCCTATGGCTCCCATTATAGTTGATAAAATATTTGCTTTTATTCTGCCTTTATCTATATCAATTCCTGAGGATTGGGCAAATTTAGGATTTATACCTCCTGCAGATATGGCTATGCCGGATTTTGACCTGAAATACAGCCATACTATAAAGCTGCATATAAAAAATATTAGAAGCATTCCCGTCGGTATTATTATTCCTTTTTCACCGCCAATAGTTATAAGTCCTTTTTCTCCGAATAATGAGAAAGACCAAAAGTTGCTTAATATCTTGTCACCGCCGACTACATCAAGCTGTATTGTTTCTCTTAATCCCTTCCCTATAAACCATCCCATTTTAGGACTTTGAAAGGGTATCATAAGCCATGCAAGGCACATTGCAGCAACAATTGAAAATCCTGTGTAGGTAGCAATTGTCATTTCAGAGCCCTTAACGGCATTTAAAAGCCTGCCGTACAAGTATCCTACAAGGACCGCAAGTGGTATGGAAAAAGCAATTGACATAAACAACCATCCCCAGCCTGTAAATCCGAATTCTATGGCCCAGACTTCAGCAAATAAACCGCATACAATGCCTACCGGCAGTGCAAAGTTAGGACCTGTTCCTGATTGTATTGAAGGAACCATGGCCAAAACCAGTATACCGTTCATACCGGCACGTTTAATCGTATCGCTTAGTAAGGTTTTAATTGATATTCCAAGGGCTCCTCCGGCAATAAGCAGGAGTATCCAGAATCCGCCGATAAAAATGGTAGGGAATCCTATTTTTTTAACTATATCATTAAAGCTTGTTCTTTTTCCTTTTACGTTTACCATTATGCTTCCCCCCCTTCTGTATGACTGCTGCCTGACATCATCAGCCCAAATTCAGCATCTGCCGCATCAGGAGGAAGCTGTCCTTCAACCTTGCCTTCGCAAATTATCAGAATTCTGTCACATATGCTTCTTAATTCGGCCAATTCCGACGAGGTCATTATGATAGTCATTCCTTCATTATTCAACTGCTTTAATAAATCAAGGACTAATTTTTTTGCCCCTATATCAATTCCCCTTGTAGGCTCAGAAACCAAAAGAAGCTCGGGAGACAAGGTCAATGCTCTTGCAACACAAACCTTTTGCTGGTTTCCCCCGCTTAAACTTCCTACCCTCTGCACGGAGGAGGTGCATCTAATATCCAGATCTTTTATCATTTTATTTGCATGGTCTCTGATTTTAGCTGAATCTTTCAATTTAAGAGGACCTGCATTTATTAAAAATTCATTATTTATCTGCATGGCGGAAAATACAATATTGGACTCTATTGATTCATCCAGCAGAAGGCCGACGCCTTTTCTGTCTTCGCTTACAAATGAAAGGCCGGATTTAATTGCAGATTTAGGATCATTTAAGGCCGATTTTTTGCCCTTGAATTCAACTTCTCCTTTTGCAGGAAATATTCCCATTATACCGTTGGCAATCCCTAATTTTCCTTGGCCTGCAAGTCCGCCTATACCAACTATTTCACCCTTTTTTACATTTAAATCAACACCCTTTACCCTTTCACCGGGCATTGCAACATGTAAATTCCTTATGTCTAATATTGTTTCATCAACAATATTTTTGTTCCTGCCTTCTTCCCTGTCTATGGTGATACTCCGCCCCACCATCAACTGTGCTATTTCATATTTATTGGTATCTTTCACATCTTTTGTAGTTACATGCTCTCCGTCCCGCAAAACTGTAACCACGTCGGCTACATCGATTATTTCGTCAAGTCTGTGACTTATAAACAAAATACCGATTCCCTTCCGGGCTAGCTTTTTCATGGCCTTAAGAAGGTTTGCCGCTTCAGATTCAGCTAAAACTGCAGTAGGCTCATCAAAAACCAGGATTTTTAATCCTGTCTTGTCAATTTCTCTTGCAATTTCAATAAACTGCATATGGCCTACAGGAAGTCCGGCTACCTGCACATATTCTTCAATATTCATGTCCAATGTGTCCAGGGCTTGTCTTGTATCCATATTCATATGTTTTATATCTAATGTTTCCAGCCTTTTGCCAAATACAGAACTTACTAAGTTTGCTTTTGTAATTTCTCTGTTGAGCTTAATATTCTCCATAATGGTAAAGCCGGGTATAAGCATAAATTCCTGGTGAACCATGCCTATCCCATAGTCCATGGCATCATGAGGGCTTTTTATATCTGCCTTTTTGCCATCTATTTCTATTGTTCCTTCAAATCCTCCGGTTGTATGAATTACCGACATTCCGAAAAGAATATTCATCAAGGTGGATTTTCCCGCTCCGTTTTCACCTATCAGTGCATGAATTTCACCTTTTTTGAGCTCAATATTTATATCCTTCAATACTTTATTTCCGGAATATTCTTTTGAAACATGCTTTAAGCTTAGAAGGTTATCAATCATTACTACCTCCTCTTGTGTGACTTTACTAATCAGTAAAGGAATGAATCAGAAGTTCCTAATAAGAAATTCTGAAACATTCCTTAATGTTT
>CAZAYQ010000199.1:0-2965 GCA_964489345.1 uncultured Clostridia bacterium
ACACAGTCATATGCCCAGTCATATCCCATTAAGTCAATTATTTTTCTCCATTGGTCAAAATGCAATTTTTGCTGTGCACCTACCACATATATATTCTTGTAAAAATCATAGGTTTCTTTCCTGTATTTTGCAGCTGCAATATCTCTTGTAACATATAAAGTTGAACCGTCGCTTTTTTGAATAAGCGCATCAGTCAATCCGAATTCGGAAAGCTCTACTATTTTAGCCCCCTCCGAGTCCTTAAGCAGACCCTTGTCATCCAATTCATCAATTATTGCAGGCATCTTATCTGAATAAAAGCTTTCACCTGCATATGAATCATACTTGATACCAAACATATCATATACACGGTCGAATTCCCTTAAACTGACTTCCCTGAACCATGCCCATAATTCGTGGGCTTCCTCATTTCCTTGTTCAAGCTGCTTAAACCAGTATCTTGCTTCCTCCTGGTATTCAGGATGAGTTTCAATATCCTGATTATATCGCACATAGAGTTTCATTAATTCATGGATGGGGTCTTTTTCTATGGCTTCAATAATTTCAGGCCCTGCCCATTTTTTATATGCTGAAATAAGCATTCCAAACTGTGTTCCGTAATCCCCCAGATGGTTTAATGCTACAGTATTGTATCCCATGTATGTATAAATATTGTATATGGCATAGCCTATCAATGTTGAACGTATGTGACCGATATGGAATGGCTTTGCAATATTCGGAGACGAGAACTCAACTAAGACCGTCCTTCCTTCCCCCACATTTGTGCTTCCGAAGTTTTCTTTTTCTTCAAATGCTTTCTTCAGAACCTTTTTTGCAAACTTAGATTTATTTACAAAGAAATTTACATAGGGTCCTGCACTTTCAATCTTTTCAAAGTCTTCTGCCTCACCTATTTTTTCAACTATTTCATTTGCTATAGCTGCAGGAGATTTTCTGTATTTCTTTGCAAATTTAAAACAAGGTACCGCATAATCTCCCATATCAAAACTGGGCGGTATCTCTATTAATTGAAGAGCATCATCCATTGATAACTCTGTTTCTATCGATGTAAATATTTCAGCTGCTTTTTCTTTAAAATCCATTTATCTCTCCTCCGAATGAATTTCCAATATTTTGATAGTAATAATATCACAGCATTTTTAATGTGTCAACTTTAAACATTGGCATATTATCGTGCAATTTCAACAACACAGCACTTCATTTCACAAGACTGACTCAAACCTGAAAGGAATGTTCATGCTATAGGTCAAGCTCTGTTTCACCGTCTCCTTGGGTTATATGCCACTTCTCATGACCTCTTAACTCATCTAAACTGACCTTGTCAGATAATAAATGAGCAATCATCATGTTGTTCTTAGGGGGTTTCCTGGTAACCATAAAGCCATTCCTTAACAGAACATTCCTGTATTCACCATAAAGACCTGTTCCAACAACAGCATATTCAATATTATTGTCATAACAATATTTTGCAAGACCGTTTGCTAATGCTTTTATGTATCTTTCATTTGTGGGGTCTGTAAAAAACTCAACAGCAGATGTCATTTTGGAGCCGTTTGCAAAAGCATTGTGCAGTATTGCAAAACCTGTAATTTCATTGTTAAGCTTTGCAAGAAGAGTTGTGTAATTAACATCGGGTCTTTGGTTGTATCTGTAATTTAAGTATTTATAATCCCTAACTAACATTACACTGTATTTTGACTTGTATTTGTCCCAGCATTGTTGAATTTCTTCAGGAACCCTGTCAAGTATTTCAAAATCTATTTCTTTATCCAGCTGTCTTTTAAGTTTGTTTTTCATAAATAAAGCATATATGAAATTTCCAAGCTTAGCTAAAAGTCCTATTTTTATTCTTCTTTTTAGAATATTGTTAATAAGTATGGGCTTTACATATACTTCCTTTTCAAAAAGAGTTGGCCAGCCGAATCTTTTGTAGGCAGCATAAGACTGGTCATTTGCAAGACCTATTACCAGGTCCACCCCGTCCTTTTTTCCCCTTTCACAGGAGTTTTCAGTCATGGTTCTGAAAATCCCCTGTCTTTTATAATCCGGATGGGTCATTGATTTTACAGAATGTGCTGTTAATAATACTTTGCCGTTGACATACAGTTCATTAGGCAAAAGACCGTCGCAGCCGATAACCTTATCCCCTTCCTTTAATAAATACATCATATTGCCTGATTTATTGTAAGGATTCTTGTCGAAGAGCCATTCATACATTTCTTTTTTACTGTTTGTGTTTTCTCCGAAGGATATGACTGATAACTCTTCAAATGCTTCAAAATCTCTTTCCATATCCAATCTGACTATTTCTCTTTCCATATTTACCTCCGAACATCTTATGACAGGGGGACGGGGTTGCTGTCATACTTTACCGGTATCTTAGTCAACTTTAATCAAGTAAGCCGTATTATCCAACGGAATTGTTGTCGTACTTCACCGGTATCCCTCTGCAGATTACTATTAATTTCAATCTATTTTATTGATTTTTGTTTTCTTTCAATATATTTCCTTATATGTATTAATAATATTTTCTACAAATTATTGTAATCTTATTCCACATTTAGCTCATAAGACCTTTTTCTTTAAGCTCCAAAATTATAATTTTACTTTATCAATCTTTATTCATGTTGACTCCTAATGCTCAAACATTACAATTTTACATTCCTTGCATCTCAACGCGGGAACCTTGATTGATCTTCTAAAGGACGCCGGAACTAAATATTCGTCATAAAGGTCAAATAATCTTGATATGCCGTCTAATGACCACATTATTTGCTTTGGCGAGTGAACAAATCCCTCTTCCATCACTTTACCGCATTTAGGACAATTTACATTGTTTATTTTTCTATCCATGATACACACCTCAATTTAATAAGTATTTATTTATTAGCTGCAATTTGTTAATCATATGTTTTTTATCCCTTTATATATTACACAAGCAATAAATATCAAACCCGCATATCCT
>CAZAYQ010000200.1:0-2964 GCA_964489345.1 uncultured Clostridia bacterium
ATTCAAGGTAAATAAAATTGAAAGCAGAACATACAAGGGCATTACATTATTTAAGTATATCATCCCCGCATCTATTACCCCGGCTTCTGAATTGAATAATCCCAGCATAGACGGTCCAAGGGGTATAACCGCTAAAGCCAGGAGGCTTATTGTAACCGACATTGAAATACCTGCCAGAGTTCCTTTATGCACCCTGTCCAGTCTTCCGCCGCCTATATTCTGTCCGGTGTAGGTTGTCAATGCATTGGAAATGCTCTGAATGGGCATAAATGCAAATGTATCTATCTTATTTGCCGCATTGAAGCCTGCCATAAAGTCAGCACCGTAGCTGTTTACCAATGACTGCATACTCATAATTCCCACCGAGAACAAAGACATCTGTATTCCTGAAGGAAGACCAAGCTTAAGTATTTTCTTAAAAATTGCCTTATCAAAATAAAACTTTGTTATTTTAAATTTTAAAACATCATATTTCTTTTTCATGTAAATAATTCCAAAAATCCAGGAAAAAGTTTGCGCTATTACTGTTGCAATTGCAACTCCGGGCACATCCCAGCCAAATACTATCACAAACAACAGGTCAAGCACTATGTTAATTACTGTTGCAATAGCAAGGAACAAAAGCGATGATTTGCTGTCGCCGAAACCCTGGAGTATTCCTGCATTGATATTAAAACCAATACTTCCTATCATTCCGGCAAATATTATCAGCATGTACTGTTTAGCCATGGGCAGTACATCCAAAGGAGTGTTTATTAACAGAAGTATGGGCTCGCATAGAATTAATCCTAATACTGATATGGGAATAGCACCTATAAGCATTGCCGTATAAATTGTTTGCGAAGCCTTTCTTACATTGTCATAATCTCCGGCACCTATATATTGAGAAATTAATATAGTTGCTCCCATGCTTAAACCTATAAATAATGAAGCCATCAGAAATATTATCGGAAATCCTGTACCAACAGCTGCCAATGCAATTTTTCCCACATAGTTTCCAACTACAATACTGTCAACCATGTTGTACATCTGTTGAAAAATATTGCCTATAAACATGGGTAAAGCAAATGCAAGTATAAGCTTGAAAGGATTACCCTCCGTCATTGCATTTATCTGCTTATTTCCATTAATGTTATCCAAGTTTTTATTCCTCCTTATGTCAAGCTCCAATAGTATACCATAAAGTAATATAAATGCAAAAGAGAATTTTTTACACAAAAAAAGAGGTAATCACAAGGACTGCCTCTTGAACTTTTGCTATTCTTTAAAGCTGTAAATAACTTCCGGTGTTTTGTTGTTCTTGCTCATGTGGTTGAATGCCTGTATTTTGTAAGGCAGGCTGTATAAATGTATAAATCCGGATGCATCCTTCTGGTCATAGAGGTCGCCGGTACAGAATGATGAAACCGATTCATTGTACAATGCATTTTCAGATTTCATTCCTGCAAATTTAATAGTCCCTTTATAAAGTTTAAGTTTCACTTTTCCCTTTACCTTTTTCTGTGTTGAATCCACAAATGCATCAAGTGCATACTTAAAGCCGCTGAACCACATTCCATTGTATACAAGCTCTGCATACTTTTGACCAATCATTTCCTTAAAATGTGCTTCTTCCTTTTCCAGCACAAAGCTTTCAAGATATTTGTGGGCTTCCAAAAGTATTGTACCGCCCGGAGTTTCGTATATACCTCTTGATTTCATTCCCACCAGTCTGTTTTCCAATAAATCAAGTATGCCTATCCCGTGAGTACCCCCTATTTTATTAAGAGCTTTAAGCATATTTTCCCCATTTAATTTCTTATTGTTTAACTTTACCGGTATTCCCTTGTCAAATTCAATTTCCACATATTCAGCCAAATCAGGAGCGTTTTCAACCGTGTTTGTCATTATCAGGAGTTCGTCAAAATCAGGCTCATTTGCCGGATTTTCAAGCATGCCGCCTTCATGGCTTATATGAAGAATATTCTGGTCCCTGGAATAAATTTTTTCCTTTGTAATTCCATGTAAATCAATATTTTTTATCTCGGCATAATCGATAGCTTCTTCCCTTGAACCTATATCCCATATACGCCAGGGTGCAATAATTTGAATTGTGGGGTCCAAGGCTGCTATGCCCGTTTCAATGCGTACCTGGTCATTTCCTTTTCCGGTACAGCCGTGAGCTATATATTTAGCCCCCTCCTTATGGGCAACTTCAACAAGTTTTTTTGCAATCAAAGGTCTTGCATATGCCGTCCCTAAAAGGTATTTCCCTTCATAAGCTGCATTTGCCTTAATTCCCTTGTAAACATATTCTTCAACAAATTCATTCACTACATTTTCGATATATACCTTGGAGGCGCCGGATGATAATGCTTTATTCTTGACGAATTCCATATCATCATCCTGGCCTACATTCACACAGCAGGCTATAATATCCAAATTATTGTAATTTTCCTTCAGCCAGGGGATTATTATTGATGTATCCAATCCTCCCGAATATGCCAATACTACTTTTTCCTTTTCCATTTTAATTCCTCCGAATTTGATGTTAAAATTAAATGATTGAAATGCATATTTATAATTGCATGAATATTCTTACAGGGACATTTCTCATGCCCGCAAAGACTTTCCCTATATTAGAGGTGTGTTCCCATTCCTCTAAATGATGGGGTTTTAGAACATAAAAAAACTGCTCATAAAGAGGCAGTGTTGACACCGCGGTACCACTCTTTTATAAACAGATGTTCGCTCTTTCATTATAACGGTTTTTAACCGTATTCCCATACTGCTACTTCTGAGAATCTTTTCATGGATTCTTTTCGATTAAACTAGGCTGCCGGACTCACACTCTTAACCGGTTCGCTGAAGCTTCGCTTAATTTACTCTTCCAATCATTAAATTATACACAATTAATCATTTTTATAAAATTATATGCCGTCATTTTCATTTTGTCAACATATATTTTTTATTTTTTTTAATTTT
>CAZAYQ010000201.1:0-2913 GCA_964489345.1 uncultured Clostridia bacterium
GGAACCTGAAATTGATTTTTTACTCCTGAGACCGGTCTGCACTGGAAAACATAGTAGGGAACAACACCTGCTCCAACCAGGCCCTTCATTAATTTTTCCAGGGTTTTTGCATTATCGTTTACCCCCTTTAATAAAACCGTTTGGTTTCGCAATATAATCCCTCTCTTAATCAGTTCCCTTATTGCTTTTTTTGATTCCTCAGTAATTTCATTGGGATGATTGAAATGGGTTACAACATATATTTGTTTTATCTTGCTGTAATGTTCCAAAATACGCAAAAATTCATCATCACTATATATCCTCATTGGAAAAACAACGGGAATTCTTGTTCCAAACCGTATAAATACCAAATGCTCTATTTTGGTCAATTCTTTTAAATAGTTCTCTATTTTTTGGTTGTTGTTTAAAAATGCATCCCCTCCGGAAATTAAAACATTTGTCATATCTTTATGGTCCTTGATATAAGTTATGATATCTTCAAAATGCTTATTAACTTCATCATCATTTTGACCCACAAGCCTTTTTCTGAAACAGTGCCTGCAATACATAGCACAGTTACTTGTAGAAAGAAGCATTCCGGTTTCCTTGTATTTATGCTGGAGGCCCACAACTACCGTGTTGTCGGCTTCTCCGCTTGTGTCAAAGCTTCCGCTCATATCAGTCTCACTTATTGAAGGTATGCAAAGCTTTTTTATAGGATCATCAGGGTCGTCTTTATTAATCAGGGATAAATAATATTTAGGCACAGACATGGGGTATCTTTCAATAATCTGCTTTAGCTTAGCTGTTTCTTCATCAGTTAATTTGGCGTTTAAAGCATCTATAACTTCTTCCGCACTAGTCAAATTATTTGATAATTCTTTTTTCCAATCCATAATTTTCTCCTTTAATTGATTTTGCAGAACCGAAAATAGGCTTTATATAATAGGTTAAATTATAATACAATTTAAATATATTATAATCTTTATGCGCTAAATTATGATTTTTGTAGAAAATTAAATTCCTTGGTAAAATAAGTAAAATCGGCACGCAAATATGATGTTTTATGTTATCATCAAAAACGAAATTAGTAAAGCGATTTCATGGTATTTTTCGAAATTATTACTAATCGTAATCATACGAAACGTAATCATATAAAATTGTTAGTATCCTGCTTTTCGATATTGTATTTAATTTTTAATTTTGTTATACTGGTTGTTAGAATAAAAAGGGAGACGGCTATGTTTTTAAAAAATGTATTTGCAGAAAATGGACTTGAAAATGTAACAATTGAAAGGATTGAAGTGTCAGAAAACAAGGACGCTGTCGTTTTTCACATTACATGCAAAGAAATCATCTGCTTTAATATTATAGATAACATTGAAAAACAATTGAAACAGCACTATGACAACGGTGTAGATTTTAAAATACATATTAAATATATACTAAAAGCTGATGCAGGAAGTGAAATAGAAAAAATTATAGAAAATATATTTCACATCATCCAAAAAAGTTCAAATATGCTTTCTAAAGCAAAAGACAACATAAAAATTGAATTTAAAGATGCTTGTTTTTTTGTGACTGCTAATAATAAAATTCTTATAAAGGAACTTGATGATAATAAGGCAGAAAGAAAAATAAAAAAATTAATGGAAGAATATAATTTAGACTGCCGGGTAAAAACAATATATCATGAAGCAGAAGATGAAGCGGCAATGACAGCTCAAAAAATATTCGACCAGGAATTGAAAAAGAATCTGGAAATTATTAATACTAATAAGACTTCAGAAAATAAGCCTGTCAAAAATTCGCAAAAGGGCTCTTACAAGAAAAAAACGAGAAAGAAATTTGACTTTGACAGCTTACCCCTTTCTGTTATTTCTGAAATAACAATTGACTCCGGGCTTGTTAATATAAAGGGCCGAATAGTAAATATCGAAAAAAGAGAGCTGAAAAAAGGAAGCCTCCTTATGACAGTAAGTATAAGCGATTCTACGGATACAATAACCTGCAAGTATTTTTGTCCTAAAAACTTTGATGAAGATGGGATTGAAAAGGGTAAATACCTTCAAATTGCAGGTAATGTGGAATTTGATGAATATGAAAAGGAAGAAATAGTTAAAGTTTTAGACCTTAGGTTGACAAAAGAAGAAATGAAGAGGATGGACAATTCAAAAGAAAAAAGGGTTGAGCTTCATCTTCATACAGGCATGAGCTCCATGGACGGCATAAACAGCTTTAAAGAATATGCTGCCAGGGCAAAACTCTGGGGTCACAGGGCAATGGCCATTACCGACCACGGTGTTGTACAAGCCTATCCTGAAGCAATGGATACTGCTGATGATAATTTTAAGATTATTTACGGCATGGAAGGATATTTGATTAATGATACAGTCAACATTGTGCACAATTGCGAAAATACAGGGCTTGATTGCAATTTCGTAGTATTTGATTTGGAGACCAGCGGTTTAAACCCAAAAAATGACGATATAATTGAAATAGGAGCAGTGAAAATATCAAACAGGAAGTTTGTTGACAGTTTTTCAACATTAGTACATACGGACAAAAAGCTTCCTCAAAAAATAATTGAATTAACTTCAATCACAGATGACATGCTTAAGGGACAGCCTGAAACAGATGAAGCCTTGAAAGCATTTATGGAATTTGCAAAAGACAGTGTCCTGGTAGCCCACAATGCTAAATTTGACATTGCTTTTCTTAGAGAAAAAGCAAGGGCTAAGGGTATTGAAAATTATGATCCGTCAACCCTTGATACCCTGGAATTATCAAAAGCATTGATAAAAGATGTTAAAAATCACAAGCTTTCAACTTTGACTAAAAAATTGGGAATTAATCTTATTAACCACCATAGGGCAGTTGATGATGCAAATGCAACGGGACAGCTTTTCATAATACTTCTCAATAAGTTAATGG
>CAZAYQ010000202.1:0-2888 GCA_964489345.1 uncultured Clostridia bacterium
TAATTTTCCTGGCTTACAAAGCCTCCCGGATTCTGACAGAAGGTTCTTACCTTATCCTTATAGGGGCTGGGATAGCCGATTAATTTTGATTCGTACAAAATATTGTTTACTCTTTCCATTACTTCATTTCTTACTTCAACTCTCACACCTATGTCAACAGTACCTGCCCTGTGGTCAATATTATGCTTGACACAAATTGATTTTAGCCAGTCCGCTCCCTTTCTGCCGGCTGCTATGACAACCTTATCCGCATATATTTCACAGCCGGCTTTTTTCTTTGAAGAGTCAACTGCAATAACACCCTTTATCCTGCCCTTTTCAACTAAAACATCAAGAGCCTCAGTGTTAAATTTAATTTCAACGCCTTTTTCAATTATATAATCTTCAATTCTTCTGTATATTTCTTGAGCTTTTTCTGTGCCTAAGTGTCTTATGGGACAATCCACAAGCTTAAGGCCGGCTTCTATGGCCTTTCTTCTTATTTCCTTGATTTCTTCCTTGGCTTCAACACCTTCAACCCTTGAGTCAGCCCCAAATTCAAGATAAATTCCATCGGTGTATTCTATCATCTCCTGTGTAAAATCATAACCTATAAGTTCAGGCAAATCTCCGCCCACCTCCGGGCTTAAGGACAGCTTGCCGTCAGAAAATGCACCTGCCCCTGCAAATCCGGTTGTAATATTGCAGTAAGGCTGGCAGTTAATGCATATTTTAGTTTTATCCTTGGGACAATTTCTCTTTTCGATTGCCTTTCCTTGTTCTATTATCAATATTTTCTTGTCAGGGTTCTCTCTGCTTAACTTTAGGGCGGTAAATATTCCTGAAGGGCCTGCCCCGACTATAATTAAATCGTATCTCATAATTGCTGTATTATCCTTTCTTTCATTCTGTTAAAACAAGATCATTCTCATTTAATCCCGACAAAACTTCAATATTTATATCATCTTCAAGACCGGTAGTTATTTCTCTTTCAATTTCATTTTTACCGTTTATAAGAGTCACATATTTTTTGTTTTCTTTTTCATATACAGCATCTTTGTCAACCAATAGGGCGCCATTTTTCTCCTTAATAACAATTTCCACATCGACCTCAGAACCCAGCCTATAAGATGTATCATCCAAATCAGCTTCAATTCTGACTCGTTTTTGTTCAACTCCAAGGTCTGATACCTTTGATTGAGCTTTTGGGTAAATTCTGCTTATTATTAATCCCTTTATAACTTCATCACCATCCATAATATTAAAATCCATTCCTTTAATAATATCCATAGCATCCTCAGCCAATACTTCAACATAGATGCCAAGACTCAGGTCATCCTGGATTTCAACTACGGGAACGCCTGCCTGTGTCATGCTGCCCTGATAGACATTCAGCTCTGTAATCACTCCGTCAAATTCTGCTCTTATTGAAGCCTGCTCCATATACTTTTCCAATATTTGTTTTTGTATCACCACTTCATCAATTTGAGCTTCGTATTGTTTTTTTACATTGGCGGAAACACCCTGTATCATCATGCTGTAGTTGTTGTTTGCTTCCTGAAGCTGGTTTTCAAGAACTGAAACATTATTTTTTGCCTCATCGTACTCCACCTGACTTACAGCATTGTTTTCATACAAAGATTCAATTTTTTCAAGATTGTTTCTTGCAAAGCTTAAATTAGTCTGAATAGTGCTTATATTCAGCTTTACATTGGAAATTTCCTGAAAATCCGCCCCCTTTATAGATTCATTGTAGGATGCCGTTATTAGCTCAATTTGTTTATTTGCTCTTTCAATTTCCAAATCATAGTTGTTTTCATAAACTAAAACCAGGTCACCCTTTTTTACCTTGTCTCCTACAGTCACATTAAGAGTTTTCACCTTTTGACTCATATCCGAATAAAAGGTATTAACTCTTTTCGAGAACACTGTTCCTCTTTCCTCTACGGTTGTTTTGATGTTTCCAAATTTAACCTCGGATATTTCAAGCTCGTCAGTCTGTCCTCCCAATAATAATGAAGCTATTATAACTATTGCTATGATTCCTGCTGCTATAAGATATTTTTTCTTCTTCATTTTAACCTCCGCTCTAAGTAATCCTGCTTTTTAATGCCTGCATAAAATCAAGCTTTTTAATCTTCACATAGGTCATAAGCTGGGCTGAAACTATAAATATTACGGTTAAAATAATTGAGATAATTAAATCCTTTGCTGTAACAATTCCTATTAAAGTATAAATATCAGTATTAAAGGATATGCCCATATAATTAACCAGCCATTTACCTAAGGGGATGCCAGCAATTATTCCTATAACTGACATTACCATATTTTCCTTAAGAAGCATATTGAATATTTCAATTTTTGTAAAGCCCATTACTCTCAAGGCTGAAAATTCCAGGGTTCTTTCATTTATACTCATGAGAGTCATGCTGTATAATATAACAAAGCCAAGCATACCCGAAAAAATAACCATAAAGCCCATAAACACTGTTATCAGTCCTGTGAATTCTTCAAAAACCCCCTGCATTTCCTCCTGTGATTGAATTGACATAATATTAATTATGTTATCCAGTTTAAGGCCAACATCGTCATCTGAATTGATATATGCACCATTGATAATTCCCTTATCCAGGAATTTTTGGTTAACATAATCTATATTTATGTAACCGTTAATTCCTAAGCTCTGTTCTATTATACCCTTTACTGTTACATATTCCCCGTCTCTGTCAGGAATGAAACTTTCCATCAATATTTTGTCTCCAATATCTGCATTAAGTGACTTTGCCAAATTTGATGAAAGTACTATTCCATCTTTGGGAATGGCAAGTTTTTTTCCGTTCAAATCACGGAGGTCATAAAATACAGTATTTTCTTCAAGACCTATTACATTTACTATTTTAGAATGCCTG
>CAZAYQ010000203.1:0-2869 GCA_964489345.1 uncultured Clostridia bacterium
CTTCGATTTTTCTGGCTAACCTGTTTGACAAAGGCCATCCTCTTGTTTTTATTCCAATGAGTACTATGTTTTCCACGCCTTTATTTCTTTCGATAATTTCATGTGCAATTCTGAATACTGCCCTTTCAATTGCTTTTTCATCCATTATTAATGCTTTGATATTCATAAATACCTCCTGAATTTAAGGTTTTTCGGGCTGAGCTATCCTTTGCCCGGTTATTCACGACATAGTTAAGGAATATGTTACTGATACGCCCTTATTTTATTTAATACCTTCAAAAAATAATCCGGTAAATCGCTTTCAAATTCCATATATTTGTTTGTTGCCGGGTGGACAAATCCCAAAATTTTCGAGTGCAGAAGCTGTCCTTGCAAGGCAAATTTATCTGCTTTTCCATATACATAATCCCCGACCACAGGATGTCCTATATGCTTCATGTGTACCCTTATTTGATGAGTTCTGCCGGTTTTTAACTTTAACTTCACCAAAGTATAATGACCATACCTTTCAATCACCCAATAATTTGTAATTGCTTCTTTGCTGTTTTTGGCCCTTACGGTGCGTTTTTTTCTGTCTTTTTTGCTTCTCCCCAACGCTGCATTGATTTCTCCCTCATCTTTACTGATTCTTCCATCAACCAGTGCATAATAAATTCTGTTAATTGAATGTTCCTTTAAAGACCGGGCCAGAAAAATGTGGGCTCTGTCATTTTTGGCAATCAACATAAGACCTGAAGTATCTTTGTCCAATCTATGAACAATTCCCGGCCGCATTGGTCCGTTAATGGTTGATAAATTTCTAATATGGTACATAAGTCCGTTTACCATGGTGCCGGAATAATGCCCGGGGGCTGGGTGGACTACCATTCCCTGGTCTTTGTTTATCACTGCTAAATCCTTGTCCTCATAAACAATATCCAAAGCTATGTCTTCTGCTTCAACAGCAAAAGTTTCAGGAGGCGGAACCGTAATTTTTATTATGTCTTTTATTTTTACCCTATAGTTTGCCTTGATTTCTTTTTCATTAACTCTTATATCCCCGTCTGTGATGAGCTTTTGTACTGAACTTCTTGAACTTGTCAATTTTTCTGAAACAAATACATCTATTCTTTGGTTTTCTGTTTCTGAAACAAGGATAATTTCGCTTTCGAAATTATGGGAATCTTCGAAATCATCCGAATCATCATCATACTCATCTATATCATCTGCATTTACTATATGGCCGGAATTTTCACTTTCCTCTATATCATTTAATTCATTTGGCTCAAATTCTTTCATTGTTTTCACTCATTTCAAATTTATTGAATAGGATTAAAATAACCATAAGGAAGGTTCCGCATACCACAAAGCTGTCTGCTATGTTAAACACGGGAAAATTATAAATGCTTCCAAATCTTACATCTATAAAATCTATAACATAGCCTAATCTAAACCTGTCAATAAAGTTGCCGATTGCACCTCCCGTAATCATTGCAATAGACAATTTGGACAAATTTGAAATATCTTTGCTTCTAAAATAAATTATTCCTAAAACAATAAGCATCATTAGAGTAATAATCAAAAAAAACGTTCTCTGGTCCTGGAGAATGCTGAATGCCGCTCCCCTGTTCTCTGCATATGTGAAACGCAAGAAATTTCCTATTATTATTATTGAGCTGCCGTTTTTTAAAACATCTGCTGCCCAAAATTTTGTTAACTGGTCTGATACTACTGAAATTATGACTACAATTGCTCCTATAATATTCATAAGCCTCCTGTTAAACATAGTGCTTGATTTGAATTTTTAAATTTAGACTTGTTTTTGATGCGGATTCCAGAAATATATTCACTTGCATCTATCTTAGAATATTGCGGGTATAAAATGAAAACTTTCCTCTCGCAATTTTCATATGAGGGGAAAATTTCACATTCTATATTATAGCTTTTTATTACCGGAATACTTATTTTTACCAGATATGGATTTATGAATTCCGTTATTGCGGTAATATGGTTTTTATTTACATATGATGCCTTGTCTTGAATCTTTTTTACTGCATTTCTTGTTTCATCATCCTTGATGAAATCAAAATATTTTTCCAAGTCTTTCATTATTCTCCTTCTCCCAGGCATCTTATATCAATCTTCGCAATATGTTAATCAATATAATAGCTAAAATGGGAGAAAAGTCAATCATTCCCCTGCCTAATCCCAGTTTGTCTAAAATTGACCTGCAAGGAGCCAGTAGAGGCTCGGTCATCTGATAGATAAAGTAGGAAATTCTTGAAGATTGTAGGGTTGGGAAAAATGATAATATGGCTCTGATCAGTATTAAATAATTAATTATTTCTAATAGTGAACCAAGAGCTAATCTAATAATATAAAACATAAACGCTCCTTATCTGCCGTAGTAGAAATTCCTTTCATATCTGTCGCTTAATCTTCCGTCAATCTGCACATTATTAGGAGCTAATACAAATATTCCGTTTGACACTTTTTGTATGCTTGCTTCTAATGCATAAACAGCACCTTTGATGAACTCAAATATTTGCTTTTGGTTTTCAAGTTCCATCCCTTCAATATTAAGAACTACAACTTTTCTGTTTTTAATTTCATCAACAGCTTTTGTGCAATCCTCATATTTTTCCGGCTCACATATAAAGACTTTCATGTCAGTGTTGGAATGAACCTTGATCACATTGTTTCTTTTTGTGTAGGTTTCCATTCTTTCATTCTTGTTTCTTTCTGATCCTTCAGAAACAAGGTCCTCCTCCTCATAGTCTTCTTCCAGGTCTGTGATGCCTATGAAGTCTTTAACTTTCTCCATCATGCTCATTTTTCTTCCTCCTTATATTTTCTGGCTCCAAATATAGCTGTTCCGATACGAATAATG
>CAZAYQ010000204.1:0-2846 GCA_964489345.1 uncultured Clostridia bacterium
ATGATGCAACGATAAATGCAACGATAAAACTTATCGTTGCATTATTTTCTTGCCTATGATATAATTTTACCATAAAAAGGGAGGGTGTAATTATGGGGATAAAAGAAAAATACAATTTAGAATTAAAGGGAGAAATTAATAAGGGATTCTTGAAAACAGTCAGTGCATATTCAAATTATAATGATGGACAGATTTTATTCGGTATAGATAATAATGGTTTCATTTTAGGAGTTGAAGATGCAGAGGGTGAGTGTCTTAGAATAGAAAATATGATAAATGATTCTATTGATCCTGTTCCGAGTTTTAAAATTGAAGTGGAAGAAATTGAAGGTAGTAATATTATCAGATTACATGTTGTAAAAGGTAAGGATACACCATATTACTATAAAGGAAAGGCCTACAAAAGATCAGATACTTCTACAATAGAGATAGATAGATTTGAATTAAGAAGGCTGGCTGTTGAAGGAATGAATATGGATTATGAGGAAAAAAGGGCATTATCTCAAACTTTAGCCTTCACTATATTAGAATCTAAACTAAAGGAAAAAGCAGGGATTGAGAGTATTAGTATAGATATTTTAAAAACCTTACAATTATATAATAAAGATGGATATTATAATACTGCAGCCGAACTTTTAGCCGATGAAAACAACGTGGAATTTTCCGGAATTGATATTGTCAGATTTGGAAAGGACATAAATCAAATTAAATATAGAGAAACTATTAATAAAAAATCCTTGTTGACTCAATATGACAGAGCAATAGAAATATTTGAACAATACTACCAGTATGAAGAAATAGAAGGCTATATGCGAGTAAAAAAAGAATTGATACCTAAGGAAGCATTTAGGGAAGCTATAGCAAATGCAATAGTTCATAGGATTTGGGATGTAAATTCCTATATTCAAATATCCCTGTATGAAGATAGAATTGAAATACGTTCACCGGGAGGTCTGCCGCAAGGTATTTCTAAAGATGAGTATTTGTACGGTAATATTTCCATGCTGAGAAATCCTATAATAGCGGGAGTTTTTTATAGGTTAGATATTATAGAGAAATTTGGAACCGGAATAGCAAGAATAAATAATGAGTATGGAAACAGTATTTCTAAACCCAATTTTGATATTAGTGAGAACAATATATCTATAAAGCTGCCGATTATAGATGTTAGCAGATTAAGTTTGTCCGATGATGAAATTCTTATTCTTGGTATATTGAAAGATGAAGTTGAACTCTCAAGGGGAGAATTAGATAATAAATCCGGATTCAAAAAATCGAAAACTATTAGACTAATAAATAACCTTATGGAAAAAGGTTATATACAAAAATTGGGGTATGGTCCGGGAATAACATATAAGCTAAGATGAAGAAAGACTATTGATAAGGGGTACTGAATTTACAGAAGCAATGAAGGCAGTATTGAAATTAGCTTTTGAAACGGTTAAAGTCTTTTTGCTCTTATAGTTATATAAGGTGATTATTTCCCTTACAAGATCAACTATCCAGTATTCAGAAACACCAAAAATTTCATACTTGTTTTTAGTTTTACAAAGGTGTCATTATATTGATTTGAAGAAAAAACTCTGCCCTATATGCAGTCCTTGCCGGCAAGGTGCGGTTTTTATTTTTTAAACTTTCGTTCCCCATATTTATATAATAAGCGTTTAAAACGATAAATAAGTGTTTTAAAAATTAGTAATTTATTGTATGAATGTAATATGTGTGCTAAAATTATCTTACTACAAGATTATAACTTAGCAATTGCGATTGGTGGTGAAAGGTTGGATAAAATTTTAATTTATATGGACAATTGTTGCTTTAATCGTCCTTTTGATGATTTATCATATGATAAGGTACGCTTGGAGAGTGAAGCAGTACTAACTATAATTAACAAATGCGAACAAGGCGTTTGGGATTTTTGCAGCAGTGATGTCATTTTTGATGAAATTGACAGAACAGATGATATTGTCAGAAAGGATAAGGTATTGACTTTATATAATATGGCAACTGTTAGTATTGAATTGAATGACGAAATTATTGCTCGTGCAAAAGAAATAATGAAAGTGAATATTAAACCTTTTGATGCATTAAATATTGCATGTGCAGAATCTGCAAATGTAACAGTCTTTCTTACTACTGATAGAAAATTAATTAATGCTTCAAGGCGAATGAATTTAAATGTAAAAGTATCAAATCCGGTAGTATGGATTATGGAGGTGTTATACGGTGATTAATAATTTAAGCATAATAAGGCGAGAAGGATTAAAAGCTTTAAGCAAGCAGTTAGGGGCAGTTGGAGCGGTTATGTTTATGAGACAGTTTGAAAACAACTATGGGGACTATACCGAAGAACGCATAGAAAAATTTAAAGATATTACTCTTGATGACATTGTTTCGAGTATAAAAAATCGTAAAGACATTCATCAATAATATAAGAAAATCATAAACATGCCAATTGGGCATGTAAAGAGGAAAGATACAATCAGTTGTTCTTACCTAAAGAAATTCCGCCCTATAAGCAGCTCTCGCTGGCAAGGGGCGGATTTTATTTTTTGTGTCACACTCCCTGTCCCTGTGTCTGTTGAACATTTAGCCAATATATTTTTTTATGTCATCCAAGTTTTTATATTCAAAAATCCCATCAATTATAATTTCTAAAGTTGAGTTATCCAATTTTAATATTTTTGATTTAAATTCTTCAGGTAAAATACCGAATTTTTTGGTAAGTAACTTTATGGCGGTTTTTACAAGAGCATTAGTCTCACCCTTTTCTAAGCCCTTTTCCATACCTTTTTCCATAAATCTTTCAGCTAAGGTCATAACAACTTCACTCCCTTCTTTGAAAA
>CAZAYQ010000205.1:0-2833 GCA_964489345.1 uncultured Clostridia bacterium
CAGGTGAAATCCGATAAATCCGGCTGCACCTGTTATTAATAGTTTCATAAGTTTTCTCCCATTGTATTTCTATTAATACTTTTTATAAATCAATCTTCGTATATTAGTAAATCCTTTGTTTGGTTTAATGTACATGTTTTCATTAGTATCTACCTCTTCAAAACCTCGCCTTAACCTTCCACACTACATTTCTCACCTCATCAATGCCAAAGGCGTAGCACAGGACCCCATATACCACTACCCCTATGCCAACTGCAGCCAGCAGGGATATCAAATTATACAGCTTGGATACGCCTAATAAGCCATACAGGCCATTGTAGACGAAGTATGCAGCTATTCCCATAGCGACAGAGGCTAGTCCCGATTTGGCAAATGTTGCAATATAACCTTTAGTACCTAATGACCCTATATTCTTTCTCAACACATAAAACATAAGCAAAACAGAAACCGTGGCAGAAATACTGGCAGCAAGCGCCAAGCCGGCATGAGCCATAAAGCGTACAAATATCAGGCTTAATATTATATTAAGGCCTACGGATAATCCGCCGATTACCATTGGAGTCCTGGTATTCTGCAGGGAATAATAAACCCTGGTTACCAATAAGTGCAAAGAAGAAGCGACCAATCCAAATGAATAAAAAATTAAAGCGGAAGATGTCATTAGAGTGTCATCAGCTGTAAAGGCACCTCTTTCAAAAGCAACCTGCACAATCGGCTCGGCTAAAATCATCATGCCTGCAGCAGCAGGGATAGTTATCAATAATATAAAATTTACTCCATAGCCCATTATTTTCTTCATGCCCTCAATATTGTCATTATTAGATTCCTTAGACAATAAGGGGAATATAACCGTAGTAATTGCAGATACAAATACGCTTTGTATCAGTACGTTTAGTTTGTTGGCATAATTTAATGCTGATATGCTTCCTTCGATTAATTCAGAGGCCAATGTCTTATTTACAATAACATTTATATCATTAATAGCCACCCCTATTAATACAGGGACACTTAAGTAAAGCACCTTTTTTATATATTCATCTTTAATATCTATTACAAACTTATACCTGAATCCGGCCACCTTAGCCTCAGGAACCTGGATAAGAATCTGAGAAATAACAGCAATAACCGCTGCCGCCATCAATCCCTTTATTCCATATATGGAAGACAAAAATAACAGATATGCTATATAAACAAAATTAAAGGGAAAGCCTATAGCCGCAGAAGATATATGCCTTTGTTCGCTTTGTAAAAACCCGGTCAATGACCCTATTATACCGCTGAATAATATCATCGGCAGGCCTATCTTAGTTAAGTTAACAGCTAAGTCAAACTGGTCTCCTTTGAATCCTTTTGCTGTTAATCTAATGATTAAAGGTGATAAAAACCAGGCTAATATAAACAAAAGCACAGAAATTAAAACAATAATATTCATCATATTATTAGCATGGTATATCTTGCCTTCTTTGCCTTCCTTTGCTTCTACTTCCGATAATACAGGTATAAAGGTAGTGGTTATTGCATTGCTAATCAAAGAAGTAATCAACCCTGTTGCAGCTATAGCCACAAAAAACGTATCCGTTTCAATACCGGAACCAAATTTTGCAGCTATTAACATTTCACGAATAAACCCCAGGACCTTGCTTCCTAGGGTAAATATAATTATTATCAAGGCTGATTTAGCTGTTTTGTGCAAATTATACATTGCTATGCTCCTATTCTGTTATCTTGTTTTACGGTAAGGTGCCTTGCACCGTAATTACTTATGTTCATTCTCGTCAAAATCATCAGCTGTAATATCATAAAAATCTACTTTTATACCCCCATTACCTGTTTGATTCTTCTTTAGATAAAGAATACCCTATATTAACTCGTTTCTTAAACCTTCAGGTATAAATACAAGCATAACTAATCTCCTTTATATCAACTTTTAGTTACCAATCACATATATTAAGAACCCACGAATTAAAACATTTTATAGTATTATTTACAAGCGTTAATAATAATCATCATAATATCTGTTCATCTCAGTTTCAAAGTCTGAAATTGCATATAGCATAGAATCACAAGCCTCTAAAAAATTAATAATAGCTCTCATATATTCAAAAATATTTTTTAAATCAAATTTTTCCCCATCATATCGATATTCCAAACTATAAGAAGTTGGGTATCTAAACCGATCACCTCTTTTATCTAGGTCATCAAGTTCTAAAATATAAGTTTCTACTATATCTATAATTTCTAAGTCTTCTCCTCTTTCAAATGAATAGTACTGTAACATTGGACGTATGTTTTCCCATAAATCTTTTTTCAGTAAATGACTTCTTCGTTTTGATAAAAATATATGTTCTGGAACTCCTTCATCTACCCTAGAATAAAAAAGTCTTTTTAGACATAATTCAATAGAATTTCTAAGCAAAAAAATAAGTGGAAACATCTTATCTTCTAATGTTAAAATATCACAGTTATAATATATGAAATCTGCCACTGCAGTATATCCAGTTATCTTTGTATGGAAGCCATCATCTGAAATTGGTTCCCACAAGTAACAATTTCCAATTCCATGATTGGCTAAAATCAAAAATTCGGGTTTAAAACCAACATCAAATCCCATATTAGAATCATATATTCCACAGTTAAGACATTTACCTATTATTGAAAAAGCCTGGCCCATATTATTTGCAGTGGCTACATTATCTAAAAATTTGTTTCTGAATTGATACAAAAATTCATCTTCAAATGGGAACCTAAATAAATCTGATTTTTTATCAGCCTCTTCAAGTGTAATTAAATACTTCATAAGCCACTGTTTTTCTTTATCTAGTAGATAGTCCTC
>CAZAYQ010000206.1:0-2804 GCA_964489345.1 uncultured Clostridia bacterium
CACGTCCAATCCGTGTGATTTTTAGATATTATACCACAAAAATTTGTGCGGTGCCAGGCAGCACTGCGTAAATTTATTGGCAGCACCGGGCAGTAAAATAGTAAAAATATAAATTGAAAAATTTGATTTAAATCAATTTAAAAGGTATAATTATGGGGTATAATATAAATATAGAGTAAGTTATGAGGACACACCCCAATGAAGGGGCAGCGGAATGTTTCAAAATAAAAATATCAAATATAAAAAATAAAAGGAGAGATGAAAATGCAAAAAGCAACTATTCAATTAGAAACATTAACTTGTCCATCATGTATGCTGAAGATAGAAAGTGCGGTAAAAAACATGGATGGAATAGACAAAGACAGTTTAAATGTATCATTTAACACAAGCAAGGTAAAAGTAAATTTTGATGATGAAAAAATATCAATAAAAGATATCGAAAATGCAATCGACAAATTAGGATATGAAGTAAAAAAATCTACAGTAAAGCCGCTGTAAAACAATTGGTGCCTGGCACCTATACCACTGTGAATTCTATACAGGGGTTTATTTCGGCTGCTTCTTTGAAAACTTCCGCTAATTTTTTGCCATATTCCCCTAGGTTTTCATACAGTTTTTCTTCATGAAGGAGTAAAATTGATGTCATTTTACTCCTGCTGCTCAGCAGGTCCCATAGGGCATCCAGGTTTTTGCCGTAATAGTCGGGAAAATTAAGCATTTTCCTGATATAATTGTGAGTTTCTGATTTAGAAGTCATTTGACATGCATCCAAGAATATTTCTTCCATGACAGCCTCCTAATATAATTGAGTAAAACTTTCGTAGTGGTCATCTGTGTAAAATATTAAGCCGTCATTGGAAAAGACTATTCTTTCTGCCCCCCGATAACCGCCTTCGTAGTTTACATCACATTCATAGTATACCCTGCCTTCTTCTTTTGGAAGGAGCCCTTCCCTGTTGCCGAACCTGTCCCCTCCTATACTCATTTTGTCAGTGACATCCCAAAGGTTTCCTTTTTCACTTTCCCATCCCAGCTTTAAGGCCTCTTTTTTAGTGAGGAAATTATTTGGAAGCCTGCCGTATGTATGAATATATTGGGCCAGCTCACGGGGGTCGGTATATGCGCCGGATTCATCTATGTTTTCTGTGTTTTGGGCCTTATTTTCCTCTCCAATCGGTGAATTGTCATTCAGCCTGCATCCGGAAATTATAATAAGTATTGACAAAAATAGTGCCAGTATTTTTATAGTTTTGCTATTCATGATTTTCCCCTATTTTTTTCATTCTTAAAACCGGTGGAAGAGTTCAATCTTTTATTTAAATTATTTATTGATTTTATCAGTGCTTCTTCTGTCTTCACTTCAATTAGTATCATATTATTCATTGATTTGGCAAAGGTCAGAAGCCCGTCAATATTCAAGCTGCCTGTAAAAAGAACCTGGTGGTCATTGCTTCCTTTTACATCGTGAAGATGCATGTGGGCAATGTGCTCCCGGTTATCCATCAAATATAACTTGTCTTTAAAGTTGCTTACCGCATCGTGTCCTGTGTCCCATGTAAGTTTTATTTTAGGATATGTCAAGGCCTCATCCAAAGTATCTTGTATGAATTTTTTCCCGAAATTGCTGCTGTTTTCTATTGCTAATATAACATTGCTTTTTTGCGCTTTAATTGAAAGGGCTTTAATGGATTTAATGAAGTTGTCCTTGAATTCTTCAGAATAATTTTCGTAAATATAGATTTTTTTGTCGGGCAGTGTCATTTTTGCCCCTTCAATGATGTGCATATTAAGAAGCTTAATTCCTGCTTCTTTTGCCCAGTAAATGGTATCTGAAAACAATTCTACATACCCTGTCCGCACACTTTCGTAGAATGAGCCTAAATCTGCCTCATCGGGCATGTGCATTGTAAATTTAATTCCGCTTTCCTTTGTTATTTTCTTCAGTTGATTCGGATTTAAATTTTGAATAAAATTATAAGGAAGGTTCATGTTTAATTCTATGAAGTCCAGCCCCAGCTTCATACACAGCTCAATCAGCTGGTTTAGTGACTTGCATTCAACTAATGCAGGCATTCCTAACATCATATTATCAGCTCCTTAATTTCTTCATCTGTCAAATGGCGGTATTGGCCGGTTTTCAGTGAGTCATCAAGCTTTAATGGACCCATGGATATTCTTTTTAAATATGTTACTTCGTTATTTACAGCATTGAACATCCTTTTTACCTGATGAAATTTACCTTCTCTTATTGTTACAAGGCATATGGAAGGATATCCGGATTCAATTATGTGAAGTTTCGCAGGAAGTGTTTTGTAATTGTCTTCTTTAAGTATAAGACCCTTTTCAAATGCCTCGACATCTTCCACTGTAATTTCTTCCTCTGTTTCCACGTAATATGTTTTATCTACATGCTTTTTTGGAGACAAGAGACAATGAGCCAGCTTTCCGTCATTGCTTATAAGAAGCAAACCTTCAGAATCTTTGTCCAGCCTGCCAACAGGAAAGGGTTTGAAAATCTTTTCTTCATCGCCTAAGAGGTCAATTACAGTCTTGTCGTAATTATCTTCTGTTGCTGAGACCACCCCTGCCGGCTTGTTCATCATTAAATAAATAAACCGGGTGTATTCTATTATTTGTCCTTTATATTTTATTGTATCAGTTTCAGTATCGATTATTCTTGAGCTGTCTTTTTCAATTGTTCCGTTGACTTCAATAAGTCCTTGTCTTGCATCTGTTTTTATTTGCTTTCTCGAACCTGCACCTGAATTTGACAGCATTTTATCTATTCGAAGCTTCATTTTTTT
>CAZAYQ010000207.1:0-2789 GCA_964489345.1 uncultured Clostridia bacterium
GTTTTTTTACAGGGTCGTAAAAAAACACTGCGCTGCAGTCTGCATGAAATGACATCAAGGCAACATTTTTTTTGTCTGTATAAATACCGTCAATATCAGTGTACTTAGGGTCCTTCATTGCTCTTCCCTTGTCATTTTCATCTACATACCTGATATTATTGGTATGAGTCTGGTGTGTTTCAACAATGTCCTTTATGTTTATGCCTAACCTGTCAAACACTATCAAGTTATTTTTTCTTATATTTTCATCATCATCTCCTGTACCAAAGCCTATGTTCAATGATTCATAGGCACCTTTGCTTACACCGCCCTTCCTTGTGGTAAAGCAGTGCAAAAGGTCATCATATTCATCTAAAATTGGAAATGTCAAATAAACAAAGCCATCTATTTCATTTAATTTATACATATTGATTCCTTTCTCTGCGAACACAATTTTATCTCTATTATATCACACCACAATCAACTTTTTATACCACTTCTACTAAATATATGCTAAAATAAGTAATAAGGAATGGGGACACACCTTTAGTCAAGTGATAGTCTCTGTGGGCACAAGGAATGTCCCCGTACTAAGTCCCTCAACTGCTGTGAGGAGGTAGCATGATTATTTCGCCTGTTTTTGATAAAGAAAGCAACAAGCCCTTATACATACAATTGTATGAATATATTAAGACAGAAATAACCTCAGGTTTATTAAAACCTGATTCCAAGCTGCCTTCAATCAGGGAAGCCTCCTCCACATTAAAATTAAGCAAGACGACTATAGAAAATGCCTACAGCCAGTTAGTGGCAGAGGGTTATATTGACAATTATCCGAAGAGGGGTTATTTTGTCTGCGATTTGAGCGAATACAATTTTGATATGGAAATAAACAAAAATAATGTGGAATATCATGATGAAATAATATATTTAAATGACGGGGTAGATAAAGAAAGTTTTGATGTTTCAACCTGGAAAAGACTGTACAATAAGGCAATTTCCGATTCGAAAACAAATATTTACAACAGCTGTTCAACTCAAGGGGAAGAATTTTTAAGAGAAGAAATTTCAAACTTCGTAAATACAATGCGGGGAGGACACACCGATTCCGGACAAGTAATTGTGGGGGCAGGAGTTCAGTATTTATTGGGAATATTAATAGGAATAATAAAGGAAGACTACAATACAGTTGCAGTTGAAAAGCCCGGCTTTAATAAGGCTGAATATGTTTTTGAAGACTATATGTTTGACATAAGACATATTAAAATCACAGATAGCGGCTTTCCCGTTTCCGAGCTTAGAAAAAGTGATGCTAAAGTTATATACATCAGCCCCTCCCACCAATATCCCCTGGGAACCATAATGCCTGTTAATAAAAGGATGGAATTGCTGGATTGGGCTTACAAAAAAAACGGTCTCATTATCGAAGATGATTATGATTCCATGATCAGGTACGGAGGTATGCCTATACCATGTCTTCAAGGTCTTGACAAAAATGACTGTGTAGTCTATTTAGGCTCCTTTTCAAAGATGCTGCTGCCGTCTCTCAGAATCAGCTACATGGTTATACCAAAAAAATTTCTTCCAAACTATAATGAAATAAAAGACCGTTATACCCAGTCAACTTCTAAAATAGACCAAATTGTACTGGCAAATTTTATGAAGGAAGGACATATGGTTAAACACCTTCGTAAAATTAAGCGTATATACAGGAAGAAAAATTCTTCATTATTAGCTAATTTAAAAAATACTTTTGAAGAAAAGCTGGAAATTATAAGCTCTGACTCCGGACTTCATATTGTGTGTGAAGCAAAAACAAAAAAAGATGAAAAGCATATAGTAAAAGATGCGCAAGAATCACGCATCCTTATAAATATTATCCATAAAAGCAAAAACAAGCTTATGTTTTCTTTAAACTACAGCGGAATAGATTTAAATGAAATTCATAAATTCACCAAGCTTTTAAAAAAGACATTGTTTGAATGATAGCAACCTTGTTCTCGCAGTCTCATTCACCAATTTATTTGCTCCTTACGTCGCATAAATTGGGAATTCTTTGCGAATGACCTACCAGCCATTTCTCAAAAAAAAGATTTTGAGAAATGGGGTTAGGGCATCTTAAATAAATCCTTGTATAATTCACCTGCCAGCAGGGGTATGAATGAAAAGGCCGTTACAAGCTGCCAGTCCCTAAGGGTTAAAGGTACAACATCAAATACTTCATTCAATGCAGGTATGTATAAAACCAGGAAGGTAAGCATAAAAGATAAAAACACTGCCTGAACCATTCTTATATTGGTGAAAAATCCTATTTTGAACAGGGTATAAGTCTGAGACCTTGAAGAAAATGCTCTTAAAAGCTCTGACAATATCAGTGTTGTAAATACTACCGACCGGGCATGAATCAAACCGCTTCCCGTGCCGTACATTTTCATAGCCCAATAATATGACCACAGGGATGCAAATGATATGGCAATAGCCTGAAATACAATTCCTCCCAGCATTTGTTTATCAAGTATTGCTTCCTTTGTACTTCTGGGAGGCTGCTTCATAATTCCCGGCTCCGCATTTTCAACCCCCAGTGCCATTGCAGGGAAACTGTCCGTAACAAGATTAAGCCACAAAAGCTGTATTGGCAGGAGAGGGACCTCCCAGCCCAGCAGGATGCTTATAAATACAAGAAGGATTTCTCCTATATTACAGCTTAATAAAAAGAAAACAAATTTCTTTATATTCGAAAAAATTATTCTTCCTTCTTCCACTGCATTTACAATGGTTGCAAAATTATCATCCGTAAGTATAACTTCAGC
>CAZAYQ010000208.1:0-2772 GCA_964489345.1 uncultured Clostridia bacterium
TTATTCAAAGAATATTCAAGGAAGTAAAAAATATAGATATTAAGCTTCCATTAAGACGGATGCCTTATAATGAAGCCATGGACAAATATGGCTGTGACAAACCTGATTTGCGTTTTGGATATGAGCTTAAAAATATTACAGGTGTATTTAAAAATTCTGAATTTAATGCCTTTAAATCAGTATATGAAAGCGGCGGTTTGATTAAATGCATAAAAATAGACGGGGCATCGGAGGATTATTCAAAAAAAGGCATATCGAAGCTTGAAAAATTTGTTAAATCCCACGGTGCAAAAGGATTAGCCTGGTTTAAATATGAAAATGGAGGATTTGATTCTCCCCTTCTTAAGTTTTTAAGCCCGGACGAAATAAATGAGTTAATTTCCCTGCTGGACCTTAAGGAAAAAGATATAGTATTTGTAGTTGCCGACAAGGAAGCTGCAGTAAATACGGCACTGAGCGCTTTGAGAATTGAAATAGCCAGGGAAAGAAATTTAATTGACAAGGATGTTTATGAATTGTTGTGGATTACAGAATTCCCCTTGTTTGAATACAGCGAAGAAGAAGGCAGATATGTTGCAAAACACCACCCCTTTACAGCGCCTGTAGATGAGGATATGGATAAATTAGAATCAGCTCCCGGAGAAGTAAGAGCAAAAGCATATGACATAGTAATAAACGGGGATGAAATAGGCGGCGGAAGTATTCGTATTACAAACAGGGCACTTCAGAGCAGAATGTTCAAAGCCTTGGGATTTACGGAGGAAGAAGCACAAAAGAAATTTGGTTATCTTCTGGAAGCATTTAAATACGGCGTGCCTCCCCATGGAGGAATTGCATATGGACTAGACCGTTTTATGATGCTTTTGACAGGTGCAGCCAGCATAAAGGATGTAATTGCATTTCCGAAAACACAGAGTGCTTCCTGTCTGATGACTGAATCCCCCAGCCAAGTATCGGAAAAACAGCTTGACGAACTGAAAATTACATTAAATGAGTAATTTTTACAGAAAGGAAATATAATGGATAATGTAGGAAGGATAGAAAAAATAGATGGAAGCAAGGCTGTAATATCCGTCAAAAGGGTATCAGCCTGCGGGGACAACTGCAAAAGCTGCAGCTCCGCTTGTAAGGTTAACAGCGTTATTTTTGAAACTGATATTTCAGATATTGAAGACGAGATAAATGTTGGAGATTACGTAGAAATTAAAGCAGAAAATGAAGTGATGCTCAAGCATATAGCAGTTTTGTACGGACTTCCTTTAGTTTTGATGCTTGCAACGGTTTTTGTTTTCCAAATGATTCTTTCAAGCCCAAATAAGGATATCATTTCTGCTGTTGCTTCATTATTTTCATTGATAATTTCATTCTATATTTTGAAGGCCTATGATAAGAGAGAAATGAAAAAGAATGTATTGAAATTTACATTAGGCAAGAAACTTTAAATGTATGGGGACACACCTCCTTCTTAGGGAAGGTCCCTGTTGGCAGGAGGAATGTCCCCAAATGGTGATAATATGAATATTTTTGAAATGCAGTACCAAAATTCCATTAAAAAAGAAGGTCCTCTTGCAGAGCGTATGAGGCCTTTAAACCTCGGTGAATTTGCGGGACAAGAGCATATTGTAGGACAGGGGAAAATATTAAGCAGGGCAATAGAAGCTGACAAGCTTACTTCTGCAATTTTTTACGGACCTCCGGGAACAGGCAAGACAAGCCTGGCTAAAATTATTGCAAATACCACAGACAAAAATTTCACCACCTTAAGTGCAGTTACAAGCGGCATAAAAGATATAAAGGAAAAAATAAGCTACGCTGTTGATGAACTTTCTATTTATAATAAGAGGACAATTCTTTTTATAGATGAAATTCACCGCTTCAATAAAGCTCAGCAGGATGCCTTGCTTCCTTATGTGGAAAATGGTACAATAATATTGATTGGAGCAACCACTGAAAACCCCTATTTCGAGGTTAACTCGGCATTGATTTCGCGGTCCCTGGTATTTGAATTTAAAAGTATTGACATAGAGGATATCAAGACTGTTATAAGAAGCTCATTAGTGGACAAAAGAGGATATGGAAAGAGAAAAATTGAAATTGACGAGGATGCTTTAACTCATATCGCTGAATATGCAAACGGGGATATAAGAAGCGCTCTGAATGCATTGGAGCTTGGGGTAGAAACAAGTGATGAAATAGACGGGATAATAAAAATAAATATAGATATTGCATCTGAATGTATTCAAAAAAAGAAAATCGACTATGACAAAAATGGGGACAACCATTATGATACAATATCTGCATTTATAAAAAGCATGAGGGGTTCGGACCCGGATGCAGCGGTTTATTGGCTTGCTAAAATGATAAAGGCCGGTGAAGACCCGAAATTTATTGCACGAAGAATTATAATCTGTGCTTCAGAGGATGTGGGAAATGCAGACCCAAGAGCACTTGGGCTTGCAGTAGATGCCTTCAAAGCAGTAGAAATAATAGGCTTCCCGGAAGGAAGGATAATCCTGGCCCAGGCTGCAATTTATGTTGCATGCGCACCCAAGAGCAATGCTGTCATCAGTGCAATCGATAAAGCAATGAAGGCAGTTGAAAATGAGTCCCATGAAGTGCCGGCACATTTAAAGGATAGTCACTATAAAGGTGCTGAAAACTTAAATAGGGGAATAAACTATAAATATCCCCATGATTATGAAAAGTTTTATGTAAACCAACAATATATGCCTGAAAGCATAAAAACAAAATTTTATGAGCCTAAGGATTCGG
>CAZAYQ010000209.1:0-2767 GCA_964489345.1 uncultured Clostridia bacterium
TTAACTAAGTGGGAAGACTTAGGCTACACATTTAAAAGCCTGGACGACCTGACAAAATGACAAAAGTGACAAGGGGACGGGGTTACTGTCATATTGTTTTATGACAGTAACCCCGTCCCCTTGTCATATTTTTATTTGTTGACAAAACAAAAATGGTGTGTTAATTTAAGTGTAAATAAATTGCGGGGGAAGATTAGTCATAAAGAGATGATTACAGCAAGGCAGGGACGATGGAAGCCTGTTATTAACTTATGATGAAGACACCTCAATAAGGCAAGACTGCTAATGAGAGGGACTTTTTAGTCCAAATAGGGTGGCAACGCGGGTTATACTCGTCCCTAAATGAGGGGACGGGTTTTATTATTTTCTATGGAGGATATTATTATGGATACAATGGGAACACTTAGAAGAACAAATATGTGCGGAGAGTTAAACAAGGACCATATAGGCAGGGAAGTAGTGCTTATGGGCTGGGTACAAAAAAGAAGAAGCTTAGGCGGACTTATTTTTGCTGACTTAAGAGATGTAACAGGTTTAATTCAAATTGTTTTTGATACGGATGTAAATAAGGAAGCATTTGAAAAAGCAGAAAATTTAAGAAGTGAATATGTTATTGCAGTAAAAGGGAAGGTATTTGAAAGACAGTCTAAAAACCTGGAAATGGCAACAGGAGAAATAGAAGTTTATGCAGAAGACTTAAGAATTTTGGATACTGCAGAAACTCCTCCCATTTATATAAAGGATAATGATGATGTTTCAGAACAAATGAGGTTAAAATACAGATATCTTGATTTAAGAAAGCCTTCCATGCAAAAAAACTTACTTGTGAGAAGCAAAACATCAAAGGTTATCAGAGACTTTCTATTTGAAAACGGCTTTAATGAAATAGAAACGCCATTTTTGGCAAAGCCTACACCTGAAGGGGCAAGGGACTATTTGGTTCCGAGCAGAATTTCAACAGGCAATTTTTATGCACTGCCTCAGTCTCCTCAAATATATAAACAGCTTTTGATGGTTTCGGGAATGAACAGGTATTTTCAGATAGTAAGATGCTTCAGGGACGAAGATTTAAGAGCAAACAGACAGCCTGAATTCACCCAGATTGACATTGAAATGTCTTTTGTTGATGCAGAGGATGTAATGGCTGTAAATGAAAGACTTATTCAAAGAATATTCAAGGAAGTAAAAAATATAGATATTAAGCTTCCATTAAGGAGAATGCCGTATAATGAAGCAATGGATAAATACGGCTGTGACAAACCTGATTTACGTTTTGGATATGAGCTGAAAAACATTACAGAAGTATTTAAAAATTCAGAATTTAATGCATTTAAATCAGTTTATGAAAGCGGTGGGATGATAAAATGCATAAAAGTTGACGGAGCATCGGAGGATTACTCAAAGAAGGGTATTTCAAAGTTTGAAAAATTTGTTAAATCTCACGGTGCAAAAGGATTAGCTTGGTTTAAATATGAAAACAATACATTAGATTCACCTATCTCCAAATTTTTGAGCGAAGGTGAAATAAACGAATTAATTTCTTTGTTGGAAATCAAGGAGAAAGATATAGTATTTATAGTTGCGGATAATGAATCTGCAGTAAACACGTCACTGAGTGCTCTTAGAATTGAAATTGCCAAAGAAAGAGATTTAATTGACGATGATGTTTTTGAATTGGTATGGATTACTGAATTTCCGTTGTTCGAATACAGTGAGGAAGAAGACAGATATGTTGCAAAGCATCATCCATTTACATCCCCTGTAGATGAGGATATGGAAAAGATAGAATCAAACCCCGGAGAAGTAAGAGCAAAAGCATATGACATAGTAATAAACGGTGATGAAATTGGTGGAGGGAGCATTCGTATCACAAACAGACAATTGCAAAGCAGAATGTTCAAAGCTCTCGGTTTTAGTGAGGAAGAAGCACAAAGGAAATTCGGGTACTTGTTGGAAGCATTTAAGTACGGCGTGCCTCCACATGGTGGAATTGCATATGGATTAGACCGTTTTATGATGCTGTTGACAGGTGCAAGCAGCATAAAGGATGTAATTGCATTTCCAAAAACACAGAGTGCTTCCTGCTTGATGACTGAATCTCCAAGTCAAGTATCACAAAAGCAATTAGATGAACTTAAAATCACGTTAAATGCTGAGTAAGTTCTTTTAGGAAGGGAAATATAATGGATAATGTAGGAAAGATAGAAAAAATAGATGGAAACACGGCTGTGATTTCCGTAAAGAGGGTATCAGCGTGCGGTGACAACTGCAAAAGCTGCAGCTCGGCATGCAAGGTTAACAGTGTTATTTTTGAAACCGATATTTCTGATGCAAAGGATGAGATTAATGTTGGAGATTTTGTTGAAATTCAGGCGGAAAATGAAGTGATGCTAAAGCATATCGCAGTTCTTTACGGACTTCCTTTAATATTGATGCTATTTACGGTTTTCATTTTTCAAATTATACTGACAGGCCCCAACAAGGATATAATTTCCGCAATTGCTTCAGTGTTTTCATTAATAATTTCATTTTACCTTTTAAAGGCTTATGATAAGAATGAAATGAAAAAAAATGTATTGAAATTTACAATAGGCAAGAAGCTTTAAAACCTGAGATCCTTCGTTTCACTCAGGATGACAATCAGAAGGATTGATAATATGAACATATTTGAAATGAAATACCAAGATTCCATAAAAAAGCAGGGCCCTCTTGCAGAGCGAATGAGACCTTTAAACTTAAGCGAATTTGTAGGCCAAGAGCATATAGT
>CAZAYQ010000210.1:0-2748 GCA_964489345.1 uncultured Clostridia bacterium
TTGATGCAACTTGTGTAAAAGTAAAAAAAATACATAAAATAGTTGAAGAATTCAAAAATAAGGCTTACAATATAATTATTGTCGGGGATGCAAACCATCCCGAAGTTCAGGGAATAAAAGGCTGGTGCAACAATGAAGCTTTTATTATTAAAGAGCCTGAAGACCTTGAAAAAATTATTGCTTCTGCAAAGAAATACTGTTTAGTCTGTCAGACAACATTTAACTTGGATATTTTTGAAAAAATAATAAAAACTATTGAAATAAACAATTATTCTAATATAATTGTACATAATACAATATGTGATGCAACAAGGAAAAGGCAGGAAGCGTGCAAAACTCTTGCTTCAAAATGCACGGTAATGCTTATTGTAGGAGGCAAAAACAGTTCAAATACAAAAAAGTTATATGAACTGAGCAAGGAATTGTGTGAAAACACATTCTTGATACAAAATTATAGGGAGATACCTTATAAGAATATTGATAAAAATACTATTGTGGGAGTATCCGCAGGAGCTTCAGCTCCTGATTGGATCATTGAGGAGGTTATTGAAATGTTGGAAAATTTAAATGACAACATGAATGAAAAGAACGAACAGGCAGAAATTGCAGAACAGGCTGAAGATACAGAACAGTCAGTACTTGTAGAACAAGCAGAAGAAGTTGAACAGGCAGTTGAAGAAGCAGAATCTCTTGAAGAAGCTGAAACTCTTGAAGAAGAAGAAGGTGATGTTGTTGAAGAAGCTGTTGAAGCGGATGTAGAAGCACAAGCAGAAGAACCTGCTGAAGAGGAAGCACAAGAGGAAGAAGCAGCAGCACCCGAAGAAGAAGAGCATGAAGCAGAACAAGTGCAGGAACAAGTAGAAGAGACTGAAAAAGCAGAAAAAAAAGACTCTATGCATGAATTGCTTGAAAATTATGGCGGGGTAGTCTATATCAGAACCGGTGAAAAGGTTAAAGGTACAGTAATATACGTAAGCCCGGATGCCGTTTCTGTTAACATTAATTATAAATCAGACGGTATCATTACAAGAGACGAATTTTCCTTGACAGAAGTTTCCGACTTAACAGAAGAAGTAAAGGAAGGAGACGAAATAGAAGCTGTTGTAGTAAAAATTTCAGACCAGGACGGAAATGTTGTACTGACCAGAAAACCATTGGAAGAACAGAAAATCTGGGATGATTTGGAAGAGCAGAGACTTAAGGGAGAAATCGTAGAAATTCCTATAATTGAAGCATCTCAATATGGGATTTACGGGAAATTAAAGGGAATCAAAGGTTTTATTCCAAGAAATCAAATATCAATTCAAAGAAATGTTGACCCTTCAGAATATGTAGGTAAAAACCTGAAGGTTAAAATATTGGAAACAAAGAACAAAAAAGGTAGAAGGCAGTTGGTTTTAACTTCCAGAGCTGTTGAAAAAATTGAAAAGGAAGCAAGGGACAAGGAAGTTTGGGAAAGCATCCAGGAAGGAGAAATTTACGAAGGTACAGTTAAAAATCTTCAGGATTACGGTGCATTTGTAGAAATCAACGGGATAGACGGACTTCTTCACATCAATGAAATAGCATGGACCAGAATTAAACATCCGTCAGAAGTATTAAAAACCGGCGATACAATAGATGTAAAAGTAAAAAATGTAGATAAGGAAAACAAGAGACTTTCCTTAAGCTATAAGGCAACAGTAAAAAGCCCTTGGGCAAAGTTCCTTGATAAATACAAAAAGGGTGATACAGTAACAGGCCTGGTAACCCGAATTGTTGACTTTGGGGCCTTCGTTAAGGTAGATGATATTGAATGTCTTCTCCATATTAAGGACTTAGACTGGGCAAGAACAGAAAAAGTAACCGATGTCCTGCAAGAGGGACAGGAAGTAACTGCAAAGATTCTTAACATTACACGTAAAGACAGAAGAGTGGGCCTGGGCTTAAAGCAATTGACCGAACATCCCTTTGATGCTTATGCCAAGAATCTTAACAAGGATGACATAATACAGGTTGAAGTAACAAGGATACTCCTTGACGGCATACATGTTAATGCCAATGAAAACATTGACTGCTTCATACCAATTGCCAAGGTATCAAATGAAAAATTAAGAACACCTGCACAGGTTGTTAAGGTTGGAGAAATAAAAGACGCTAGAGTGCAAAACATAGATATGAAAGGCAAAAACCTTAACCTGACATTAGTATTAGATGACAAAGGCGAAGAGACCACTGAAAAGACAAGTTATCAGCCGGAGGATGCAAACTTCACTATAGGAGAGTCCATAGGAGACGCCCTGGATGATTTGTTAAAGTAAATTCTAAAATGTTAGGTCGAAAGACCTAACATTTTAATTTTGGGAGGAAGAATGCTTAAAGAATTTTTATTTGATGTATGCTTAAACCATTTTGTTTCAGGTTATGAGCATATTAACAGTGACATTTTAACAAAATATTTTAAACCATACACTGACACATTTGAAAAAGATAAACTTGGAAGCTATATATTCAAAAGGTCAGGTACAAGCAGCACTAAGATTATGCTTGCAGCCCACATGGATGAAATAGGACTTATGATTACAAAAATACTGGATGGAGGTTTTTTAAGCTTCACTACAGTTGGGGGATTTAATCCTGCATCCCTGGTTGCTCAAGATGTAACAATATACGGAAAAGAAAATATATTCGGTGTTATAGGAATTAAACCGCCCCATATTACAAGTGAGGAAGAAAGAACAAAACCACATAAAATAAAAGACCTCTTTA
>CAZAYQ010000211.1:0-2727 GCA_964489345.1 uncultured Clostridia bacterium
CATCAATATGAAGTATGGGATATGGCACATGTTGTTTTAAAGCCTGAATTTATGACTATAAGAGCATTTTATACAGAGATTTTAAAATCATATTATAAAGTTGTTATGAGACCAAAGCATTTAGTATATTTAATCAGGAAATACGGTTTAAAAGCAAACATAAAAATGCTTGCAGGTTCAAGCTTTGTCAGCTTTCAGTATTTGCAAAAGATTGTAAGGAGTAATTGATGAAAAAAATTTTATTGATACAGCCAAGCTCTTATGACAGAAATCATAAGCCTATTAAGAAAAAGAAGCTGTATTTTGTGGGACTTGCTATGCCCTTATTAGCAGCAATGATGCCTGAGGATTGGGAAGCAGAAATTATTCTTGAAATAATTGAAGATATCCCATTTGATACGGATGCTGATTTAATTGGAATAAGTACCATGGGACATGGAGTTATTCGCTCCATAGATATTGCAAAAAAATTCAGGGAAATGGGTAAGACTGTAATATTGGGCGGCTACATGGCAAGCATTATGGCAGAAGAAGCACTAAAGCACTGTGACAGTGTTGTAGTTGGAGATGCGGAATTAGTGTGGCAGGAATTACTTGATGATTTTGAACAAGGTAAACTTAAGAAGATATATGAAAAAAACTTGGATAATGGATTTTTTTCAACTCCAATACCTCGATTCGATCTGATTACAAATAAAAATATCGGAGATTTTCTGCCTGTGCAGGCGGGGAGAGGTTGTCCTAACACATGCAGCTTTTGCTCTGTAGCATGCTTGTATAAAGGGCAGTACATTAAAAAACCTCTTGAGGAAGTTACAAGGGATATAAAGCAAGTAAAAGAATTGGGTTATAAAAAGTTTCTGTTATTAGATGATAATATTTTTTCCGACAGAGTTTATTTGGACAAACTGTTAATTGAGATAAAAAAATTAAATATGCAGTGGATGAGCCAGTGTGACATTAGAATAGGCAAGGAAAAAGAGTTGCTAAAAAAGCTTTCAGACAGCGGTTGTACAACCTTAAGCTTCGGACTTGAAAGTATTTCAAAAGAAAGCTTAAAGGGTATGAATAAATCATGGGCAAATCCTATGGAATATTCTGAACTTATTAAAAATATCCAGGATAGCGGCATAGATGTTTCAACTGAAATGGTAGTAGGAGGAGAAGGGGATACCCTTTCATCAATCAAGGATACAAAAGAATTTATTGAGCAAAATAAAATAACAGTACCCCGTTTTTATATATTGACACCCATTCCGGGAACTAAGTTTTTCAAGGATATGATGGAAGCAGGAAGAATTATCAAGGACAATATTTATTCCTTTGATGGTACGGAAGCGGTGCATGTGCCTAAAAATATGACACCGGATGAATTAACAGATGCTTATTGGGAATTGTATGAATCATTATTTACTATTAAATCAATATTTAAAAGGAATGTATTTCGTAAAGAATTTTTTAGAAACCCGGCCAAATATTTGTTTTATGTTGTTGTAAATTTGTTTTACAGATATCAAATAAAACAAAAAATTACTCCCAATATATTTTAATATTTTTAGGGACGGTTCTTTTTGAAAAGAACCGTCCCTGGAATTGATTTATCTTTTATTTTTTTCTTTTACAAATTTTCTTGCATTTTTTATACCGCCTACATCCTTAAACATTCTGCTTAGTTTTTCTGTTTCAATTTGCTTAGAATTTAAGCCGTCATAATTTGCTTCTTTTTTTAACTTAAAATAATTATCAAGTCTTTCTTTAGTTAAGCTGCCGTCTTCTACAGCTCTTTTAACAGCACATCCGGGTTCTTTGGTGTGAGTGCAGTCGTTGAACTTGCACAATTTGGACAAGTCATCAATATCCGCAAATGCTTTTGAAAAGTCAGCACTTTCAATTCCAAGTTCCCTCATGCCGGGAGTATCAATTACAATACCTCCATCAGGCAGAAGAATCAGTTCTCTTTTGCTTGTTGTGTGCCTGCCCCTATCATCATTCCTTGTTTCTTTTGTTTCATAAATTTCTTCACCCAACAATTTATTGATGAGCGTGGTTTTTCCAACTCCCGATGAACCTATAAAAGCAACTGTATGACCGTATTTAATATACTTTTTAATATTTTCATAATCATTGGCTAAACTTGATGTAATCATTATATCAAGCCCTAATGCAACATCATTCAGGTCAGTTAAAATACTTTCAATATTGTCGCAGAGGTCTGATTTTGTAAGAACTACAACCGGTATGGCACCGCTGTCCCATCCGATAGATATATAACGCTCCAATCTTCTTAGGTTGAAATCCTTATTTAAAGATATGCAAATAAATACTGTATCTACATTTGCTGCAACTACCTGGTCATCGTGGGAAGTACCTGCAGCTTTTCTAATAAATGCACTTTTTCTATTTAAAATATGGTGAATAACCGCATTTCCGTTATTTTCATCCAACATTACGAAATCACCTGCTGCAGGATAATCTGATACGTTAATTGCATTGTATCTAAATTTTCCGGAAACCTGGGCTTTAAATTCACCGTTTTCAGTAACTGCCTTGTAAGCTCCTTTGTCTTGTGAAATAATTCTGCCTACATTTAAGCTGTACATTTTTGACTCATTCAGAAATCTATCGCTGAGTCCATAATCTTTCATGTTAATTTTAATCAATATATCCTCCTCTTACTATAATTATCGGAGGACTACCTCCGACGGCAATGAAGTTAAAGTAAAATAA
>CAZAYQ010000212.1:0-2727 GCA_964489345.1 uncultured Clostridia bacterium
CATTAATCAACGTTGCCGGAGATGATTATCCTGCACAGCTTGTCAAAGACAAATTACTCCGGATCAATAGCCTGCATATTGATTATGTGTTTGAATGTTTGCAAAAGACTACCACATATATCCGAAATATCAAGCGTTATCTGCTGGCTACCCTTTTTAATGCTCCATCAACTATAGGTAATTATTATTCTGCACTGGTCAACCATGATTTCAATGGCCACCCATAAATGCTTTACCCCTCTTAACAGTAAATCTCACAAAACCATGAAAGGAGGCATAATCCATGCAGGAAGATATAGAAAATAAAACGGTGGCATTAGCTATCAATACCACTAAACTGACTATTAGAGAACTAAGAGCTGCTATTCTTAAATTTTTAGATGCACAGAAAAACAAAAGCAAGAGCCGTGACAGCCCTGAAATCTCGCACGGTAAGCAGAGTGTCAAAACACTTGCCAAGCAAAATCAAGGTATGACCAGTATTGAGATAACAGATAAGAACATTAAGAGCTTTGAACGTGTAGCCAAAAAGTATGGTGTTGATTTTGCAGTACAAAGGGACAAAAGTATAACTCCCCCTAAATACATTGTATTCTTCAAGGGCAGAGATGCAGATGCTATTACAGCCGCCTTTACTGAATTTACGGCAAAGGCTATGAAGAAAGCAGAAAGACCCTCTGTACTTATACAGCTTAAAAAGTTTACTGAGCTTGTAAAGAACACCATTACCGACAGAGTAAAAAGTAAAAGCAAGGAGCAAAGTCTATGAATGGTAAAATAAAAAAGCTCCTGATTCTAAATATTCCTTATCTATTCCTTGCACTTTTCTTTACAAAGGTTTCACAGGCATGGAGGTATTCCCAAGGCTTTGACATTGGACAAAAGATATTAAATCTTAAGGATGGTTTTTCTGCCGCCTTTAACAGTCCACTCCCAAGTATGTATTCGCAAGATTTACTGCTTGGTATAATATTTGCCGCTATAATCCGTCTTGTGGTTTATCTCAAAAGCAAAGATGCAAAAAAATACCGAAAGGGCATTGAGTATGGCTCTGCCCGTTGGGGAAAATCTGAGGACATTCGCCCTTTTGTAGACCCCGTATTCCAAAACAACGTGATACTTACACAGACAGAAAAACTTATGATGTCAAACCGGCCCAAAAATCCTAAGAACGCAAGAAATAAAAATGTTTTGATTATAGGTGGCTCCGGTTCCGGTAAAACAAGATTTTGGCTAAAACCAAATCTAATGCAGTGCCATAGCTCCTATGTGGTCACTGATCCAAAGGGCAGCATTGTTGTGGAGTGCGGGAAATTGTTGCAACGTGAGGGATATAAAATTAAGATTTTAAACACCATCAATTTTAAGAAATCCATGCACTATAACCCATTTGCTTATATCAAAAGTGAAAAGGATATTTTAAAATTGGTTACCACCCTAATTGCAAATACGAAAGGCGAAGGAAAGGCAGGTGATGATTTTTGGACAAAAGCAGAAACCCTACTCTATACAGCACTCATAGGATACATCTATTTTGAGGCTCCCGAACATGAACAGAACTTCTCCACTCTTATCGAATTTATTAACGCTTCCGAGGTGCGAGAAGATGACGAGGATTTTAAAAATCCCGTGGACTTAATGTTTGATGCCTTAGAAGAAAAAGACCCTCAACATTTTGCAATACGACAGTATAAAAAGTACAAATTAGCAGCAGGAAAAACTGCAAAATCTATTCTCATATCTTGTGGTGCAAGGCTCGCCCCCTTTGACATTAAAGAATTACGAGAGTTAACTGCCTATGATGAAATGGAATTAGATACTTTGGGCGATAGAAAAACTGCCCTGTTTATTATCATCAGTGACACAGACGATACCTTTAATTTCTTAGTATCAATGGCATATACACAGCTTTTTAATCTTTTATGTGATAAAGCTGATGATGTATATGGTGGCAGGCTACCAGTCCATGTACGATGCCTGATTGACGAAGCAGCAAATATCGGACAGATACCAAAATTAGAAAAGCTTATGGCAACTATTCGTAGCCGTGAAATCTCTGCCTGTCTTGTATTACAAGCACAAAGTCAGTTAAAAGCGCTCTACAAAGACAATGCCGATACCATCATCGCTAACTGTGACAGCACAATTTTTCTTGGTGGTAAAGAAAAAACCACACTCAAAGATTTATCAGAAACTCTTGGTAAAGAAACCATTGATATGTTCAACACTTCTGACACCAGAGGTTCACAAAGAAGTTACGGTCTTAATTATCAAAAGTTAGGAAAGGAGCTTATGAGCATGGATGAGCTTGCCGTAATGGACGGTGGTAAATGCATTTTACAGCTTAGGGGTATTCGCCCTTTTCTCTCCGAGAAGTATGACATTACCAAGCACCCCAACTACAAATATTTATCAGATTTTAACAAAAGAAACACCTTTAATATCGAAAAGTATCTATCAACAAACTTAAAACTAAAACCTGATGAGGTATATGATGTTTATGAAATCGACCTCACGGATGAAGCCGCTAATTAAACGGTTATTTTTTTACATGAAAAATCAAACAAAAATAGGAGGAAATGATTATGGCATTTTTTAATTCAGCAGTAGATGTATTACAAACACTTGTTATTGCTCTTGGTGCAGGACTTGGAATTTGGGGCGTTATCAACTTACTTGAAGGCTATGGAAATGATAATCCAGGTGCAAAATCACAAGGTATGAAAC
>CAZAYQ010000213.1:0-2715 GCA_964489345.1 uncultured Clostridia bacterium
CAGGACGGGTCTAAGTGGACCTATATACCTACAGTGGCCAATGATAATAAGTTGAGCGCACAGGTTAATCCGGGAAGTCTGCATACTCAAGGTACAACCTTCAGCGTCTTTGTAGATAAGAATGCTTCCTCTTTGAGGGATGTAAGGGGGCATTGGGCAGGCAGTGAGATTGAAGCTTACGCAAGACGGGGTATTGTAAGCGGCTATGGGGACAGTACATTTAAGCCGGATAACAATATTTCAAGGGCTGAATTTTTACTGCTGCTGAGCAAGGTTTATAATTGGAATATAACGTGGTATTACAGCACTGTAGCCAGCTTTAACGATGCTGATAAATTCGGCATATATACGGATGTTATAAGCCATGCCAGCCGTAACGGCTACATATACGGATATCCGGACGGCTCCTTTAAACCGGGAAATCCCATTTCTTATTCTGAAGTGGAAACCATCATGAGGAGGGTTCTGCCCTACGTAAGTTACAGATGGACAAATACGGCCAACAGCATGCTCTACGATAAAAAGGAGCGTTCCAACAGCTTCAGCAATATGAACAATAACATCACCAGGGCAGAGGTAGTTTACATGCTCTACAAACTTACCGAGTAATATGACAGGGGGACGGGGTTGGTGTCACAACCGCCCCCTTTTTATGACAGGGGGACGGGGATGATGTCACAACCCTGGTCTGGCTCTGCCGGTCGCTTGTTCGCTGGTCTGGGCCTTACGGTCGCCTGTTCGTTTATGACAGGGGGACGGAGGTAGTGTCACAACCCTGGTCTGGCTCTGTTGGCCCTGCACGCTGGTCTGGCTCCGCCGGCCGAAATAACTAAATACTCAAAATTTCAATCAATGTGTGATTTGTGCTGTATAAACTTTGCTTATTCTACATATTTCCCGAAGTTTCGAGCATATTTTACTAAAAAATCATCTTTTTCAAAAAATAATCCACACATTACTTGAAATTTTGAATAAATCAAAGTCTAAATATCACATTACACAGCAAAATGAACCGGAAGGATTGAAAAGAGCTGAAAGCTGCGTCTCAGGGTTGATAGAAGTGAATCAAAATCTAAACATACAACATGATACAGCAAAATGGACTGAAGGGCTGAAAACTGTGTCGCAAAGTTGAATGGACCAGGATGATGCCACATTCCTTGCCTGGCTCCGCTGACTTGCACTACTGACCTAGCACGCTGGCCTGACCCGGTCTGGCACGCTGACCGAAATAACTAAATACTCAAAATTTCAATTAATGTGTGATTTGTGCTGTATTAACTTTGCTTATTCTACATATTTCCAGAAGTTTCGAGCATATTTTACTTAAAAATCATCTTTTTCAAAAAATAATCCACACATTACTTGAAATTTTGAGTAAATCAAAGTCTAAATATCACATTACACAGCAAAATGAACCAGAAAGGTTGAACACTGCATTGCAGGGTTGACAGAAGTGAATCAAAACCCAAATATAACATTATACAGCAAAATGGACCAGAAGGGTTGAACACTGCGTCTCAAAGTTGACAGAAGTGAATCAAAATCAAAACATCACATTATACAGCAAAATGGACCGGAAGGATTGAAAAGAGCTGAAAGCTGCGCAGCAAAGTTGACTGGACCGGAAGGATTGAAAAGGGCTGAAAACTGCATTACAAGATTACAGGAGTAAAAATTAATCAAGATTAAAGGTTATTTAATATAAAAGATTTTAAGGGACGGGGAAAAGGAGTATATGGAAAAGGATTATATTTATATTAAAAACAATTTATACAAGCACGCTCAAATAATTTTTGCTATTGTGGGAGTTGCTATAGCCTCGCTGGTATTTTACGCAAACAAAGTCATTGAATCACAAGCAGGCAATGATATACTGTGGTATTCTATCTTTTTGCTGCATATGGCTGCAGGTATGTTATATGGCAAACATATTACTGTATTATATGAAAATTCAAACTTAGATCATTTAACCAAAATCAAAAACGCCAGATCATTTAAAAATCAATTGACTCAAGATATCTCAAGGAATAAAAAAGACAGCAGGGGACTCTCCTTATTAGTAGCAGATATTGACAATTTCAAGAGTATTAATGATAAATACGGCCATCCGACAGGAGATGAGGTAATAAAAAGGGTGGCTGAGATACTTGAGCAGGGAGTAAGGAATGCTGATACAGTTGCAAGGGTTGGCGGTGAAGAATTTTCTATTATTTTGCCGGATACGAATTTAGACGGGGCTTATGTTCTTGCGGAAAGAATTAGAAAAAAGGTTGCAGATGAGCAGTTCTCCTATAATAATACCACTTTTAGCATTACTATAAGCATAGGCATTTCCTGCATGAGCGATAATTGTAAAAAGGAAGAATTGCTAAAGTTAGCTGATATGGCCCTCTACAAGGCAAAAGAGACAAAAAACACTAGCTGCCGCTACCTTCAATAAAGCCAAATACAATATCTGTAAGCTCTTGAATAATATCATTTGGTGCTTTTTCAGAATAAGATGCATTCCTTGCATATATATCTAAAGATTTTACTTGTTCGCACATAATTACACCTCTTGTTTTAGTTCGCTCGTCTAACCTCACATGTAGCGGAAAATCCCTGACGGTGTTGGTTATTGGACATACCATAGCTAATTTTGTGAATTTATTGAAAGTATAATTACTTACGACTATCGCAGGTCTTTTTCCTCTTTGTTCATGACCGGCTTGA
>CAZAYQ010000214.1:0-2671 GCA_964489345.1 uncultured Clostridia bacterium
TTTTATCCAAGGCTTCTTTTATTGCCGGACCTGTTAAATCGATTCTTTCATTTCTCGAACATTTGTCGCTTATTGTAAGTATTCCCGTTTTTATCATGTGATCTCCTTATATTTAAAAAGTATAACTTCTATTAATTTTATCAAGTTATACTTATTTATTCAATATTTGTTTTAAAAGTGTGCTTTTTGGATTGTCTAAAACATCATCTTTAGTCCCCATCTCAATTATTTTGCCTTTATCCATAAAGAGCACATAGTCTGCAATTCTTCTGGCTTGAAATACATCATGGGTTACGACGATAACTGTCCTCTTGTTTAAAGCCATATCCTTCAAAAGAACCTCAGCTTTAAATGTACTTTCAATATCCATGGCAGCAGTAGGTTCATCCAGTACAGTTACTTGAGTTTCCAGTACTACTGTTCTTAATAATGCAATTTTCGCCCTTTCCCCACCTGAAAGCCAATGGGATTTCTTCTTTAATAAATCATCTACATCTAAGTAATGAAGATGTTTATCTACCCTTTTTTCTATTTCATCCTTGCTTACTTTTCTATATTTTAATCCGCTGATTATATTTTCATAGGAGGATTTTTTAAATAAATATGGTTTTTGAACCAGTATAGAAATATGATTTCTTATTGAAGCATCAAATTTTTTGCCGTTGTATAGAATGCTCCCGCTGCTTGGCTTAAATAAACCGGATATTATACTTATCAAAGTGCTTTTTCCGCTTCCGTTTGAACCTAATATTACATTAATTCCTTCATTTAATTGAAGTGTTTCAACATCCAGGACACGGGCGCTGCCATAATCTTTCACTAAGTTTTCAACTGTAATAACCATTATTCCCTCCTCTGTATCCTGTAAAGTGTTGTATTAATTATAAATGATATAAAAAGCAGTACAATACCAATAAAAACAGCCTCTTCGAAATTACCCTTGCCTGTTTCTAAAGCTATATAGGTTGTCATAACCCTGGTCCTTCCCCTGATATTCCCACCCACCATCATAACAGCACCAACCTCCGAAATTGCTCTGCCAAAACCTGCTGTCACAACCGATAAAAGCTGCATTCTGCATTCGGATAAAATCGTTAATATTGTATCCCTTCTGCCTGCGCCCAATGTAATGCATGTAAGCTCTATATCCTTTGCCGCTTCTGATATGGATGATACCGTGAGACCGAATATTATTGGAAAAACCAGAATGCATTGGGCAATAATCATTGCAGCAGGCGAAAAAAGAAGCCCATAGCTTCCCAATGGACCTTTTCTTGATATTAACATATAAACCAAAAGTCCTATTAAAACAGGAGGTAAACTCATGAGGGTATTTGTAACCCTCATGAGCGGTTTTTTTAATTTGAATTCATTTAAAGCCGTTATTACACCCAGTGTCAATCCAAATAAGGATGCAATTAAAGCAGCGGTCAATGATACTCTCAAAGAAAGTGCTATAACCGGATATATGTCCCTGTAATTTGTGAAAAATTCTTTAATAAATTCAAACATTATTTCACCTTTATTCTGCATTTGGTATGAACAAGGGCTGCCCATACTCTTCTACACCGAATTCTGCTATCAGATTTTGTCCTTCATCAGACAATATCCAATCTATAAACTCCTGAACTTCTGCTTCCTTAATGGGGTACTTTTCAGGATTTACCATCATTACACCATATTGATTGTACATTTTTTCGTTCTTTTCAGTTACTATAACCAGGTCAAGGTCATCTTTCATTGATAAATATGTTGCCCTGTCTGATAGGGTGTAAGCTTCTGTTTCAGATGCCATTTGGAGTACGGCACCCATCCCTGTTCCTGCTTCCACATACCATGCCCCATCGGGAGTGATATCTGCTTCTTTCCAATAGGATTTTTCTTTTGTGTGTGTACCTGATTCATCTCCTCTTGAAATAAAAGCTGCTTGTTTTTCAGATAGAAGTACAAATGCCTGTATCGGATCATTGGGAGCATTTGTTAACAAGCCTGCGGGATCTGATTCGGGTCCTACCAGAATAAAGTCATTGTACATTACATCAAATCTTTCTTTTGCAAATCCATCAGCAATAAACTGTTCTTCCTGGGCTTTAGCATGCACCAATACCCCGTCTGCATCTCCATTCTTTGCTAATTCAAGGGCTGCACCTGTACCTTTTGCCACTACATCCACTTGGATTCCTGATTTTTCCTTAAATATAGGCAGTAAAAAGTCTAATAAGCCTGAATCTTCTGTGCTTGTAGTTGTTGCAAGTATAATGCTTCTTCCCACAACCTGCACCGGTTCTTCAGGTGTCTGTTCTTCTGCCGGTTTTTCCGGTTCCTCAGCCGGTGCTTGTTCTGCCTGCCGGCACCCTGCTGTGAACAATAGTGTTAACACAAGCAATGCAACCAGCAGCTTTCTCATTTTTGTTTTCATAAAAAAAACTCCTTTCAAATAGTGTAATTATAAGAAAAGAGATGTTTAATCTCCTTTCCAACGGGAGGCAAAGCTGTTTCCGGCTTAACCCTTACGACTTAAAATTCATAGTTGCCCTTAGAATTATAAGTTCGGAGAAAATGTATTATTATTTTACATGGAAATATAAAAAAAGTCAATATTTATAGGAAAAGGTTCGAACCGGGTGTTTTCTTGGACATATCATAACCCAGCTCATAATAATGATTGTTG
>CAZAYQ010000215.1:0-2658 GCA_964489345.1 uncultured Clostridia bacterium
GTTGGTAGGTCAAACGCAAAGAATGCCAAATTTGTGCGATTATTGGTATGGGGACACACCTCTACAATGAGGCAAGTCCTTGAGGGCAAGAGGAATGTCCCCAAATAGAAAAATTTGATGCATTCCCCTGCGAGTATGATATAGATATAAAATTTGATAAATAAAATTTTACAAGGAGAGGATATAATGAATAAGGGTAAATATTATTTAACAACTGCAATTGCATATACATCTGGCAAACCTCATATAGGAAACACATATGAAATAGTTCTTGCCGACAGTATTGTAAGATTCAAAAAATTGAACGGATATGACGTATACTTTCAAACCGGAACAGATGAGCATGGACAAAAAATTCAGCTTAGCGCAGAGAAGGAAGGCAAACAGCCTCAAGAATTTGTTGATGAGCTAGCAGCTGAAATTCAAAGAATATGGGATTTGATGAATACTACTTATGATAAATTCGTAAGGACAACTGATCCTGAACATATTAAAATTGTGCAGAAAATATTCAAAAAGCTCTACGACCAGGGAGATATTTACAAGGGCTACTACGAAGGCTGGTACTGCACCCCTGACGAAGCGTTTTTTACCGATGCCCAATTAGTTGACGGCAAGTGTCCTGACTGCGGAAGAGAAGTCCATATGACCAGGGAAGAGGCATATTTCTTTAGAATGAGCAGCTATGGGGACAGGTTGATGAAGCATATTGAAGACAATCCAAAATTCATTCAGCCGGAATCAAGAAAAAATGAAATGGTAAATAATTTTATCAAGCCGGGACTCCAGGATTTGTGCGTATCAAGAACATCCTTTGACTGGGGCATTCCCGTTACCTTTGATGAAGGTCATGTTGTATATGTATGGATTGATGCACTGAGCAACTATATTACATTTCTGGGATATGACACTGAGGGCAATCATGGTGACCTTTACAAGAAATACTGGCCGGCAGATGTACATTTAATAGGCAAGGATATTTTAAGATTCCATACTATTTATTGGCCCATACTTTTAATGGCATTGGATGTAGAGCTTCCCAAGCAGGTTTTCGGCCACCCCTGGCTTTTAGTCGGCCAAGGCAAGATGAGCAAATCAAAGGGAAATGTTATTTATGCCGATGATTTGGTAGACTTGTTCGGAGTTGATGCAATCAGGTATTTTGTCCTTCATGAAATGCCCTTTGCTTCTGACGGTACCTTGACATATGAACTTATAATAGAAAGAATCAATTCTGATCTGGCTAATATTTTAGGTAATTTGGTAAACAGAACAATATCAATGACCAACAAGTATTTCGAAGGTCAAATCAAAGCCCCCACTGCGCCGGAGCCCATAGATGATGAATTGATAAAGCTTGCTCTTGAAACACCCCTTAAGGTTGAAAAGAAGATGGATGAGTTGAAAGTGTCGGATTCCATAGGCGAAATATTCAACTTGCTTCGAAGAAGCAACAAATATATAGATGAAACACAGCCTTGGATTTTAGGGAGAGATGAAAGCAAAAAAGAAAGGCTGGGGACTGTTTTATATAACCTGCTGGAATCCATAAGAATTGCAGGAGTTCTTTTAGGACCATATCTGCCGGAAACATCAGAAAAAATATTAAAGCAGCTTAATACCGGTAAAACAGATTGGGACTCACTTTTGCAGTTTAACGGCATGGAACCAGGACAGAAGGTGGGGAATCCCGAAATCCTGTTTGCCAGAATAGATGTTGCAAAGAAAATTGAAGAAATTAACAGCATAAATGAAGCTAAATGTTCAAAGCCCCAAGAAAAGGTTGAAAACTATGCAACAATAGATGATTTTAACAAGCTGGATATGAGAGTTGCAGAAATAATCAAGGTTGAAAAACATCCGAAGGCAGATAAGCTCCTTGTATTTCAATTAAAAATAGGCCAAGAAACAAGACAGGTGGTTTCGGGAATTTCAGAGTGGTATAAACCTGAAGACCTGGAAGGCAAAAAAGTTGTAATGGTCTATAATTTAGAGCCGGTAACCCTGAGGGGGGTTGAATCAAACGGTATGATTTTATCGGCTGAAAAGGGCAGGAAACTTTCAGTTGTATCTACCCTGGAGGATATGCCCAGCGGGTCAACAATAAGCTAAAGATGGCCTAACAATGATATATTTAAAAATTAAAGGATTTAAAAGTAAGAAATCTTACTATTAAATCCTTTTTTAAAGTGGGGCAAGTTACATTTCTTTTATCCAGAGTCCGTGAAGATTGCAGTATTCATAGGCTGCAACAACTTCATCCCCTTCAACCAGGGCGAATTCAGCCACAGGTTTTTCTCCCGGAGACAAGCATGCTTTTTGTGCGCCGTTTTTGGTTACAAGGTAGATAAACTGGATATAATGTTCTTCAACCATTGGATGTTCAACACTTCCAACCTTTACAACCACTTTGTTGCCTTCAACGGTTACTTCCGGTATATGCTTTTCATAAGCAGCTTCCTCAGTATTTGCAACAAGTTCTTTCATAGGCTCCCCGCAGCATACCAATTGACCGCCACCTTCCAATACCAATCCAACTAAATTACCGCAAGTTTCGCAGAAAAAGAATTTTCCTTTGTTACACATATAATAATACCTCCTCATTTATATTCTTCAATATAATCTTTATACCCCGTTAAAATCTCTTAAAACAAAATT
>CAZAYQ010000216.1:0-2655 GCA_964489345.1 uncultured Clostridia bacterium
TAGTAAAGAAATTGTTCAAATAATATGGACTATTTACCTTATTCCCAGGAATACATGCTTGCAGTTTCTATTATGGCAGGTGTGTTTCTTGGATTTTTATGGGATATTTACAGGCTTATAAGGCATTATGGCAGGTTTAAAACAGCCGGAACTGTTATAGGTGATATTTTATATTGGATAATCAGCATAAATTTATGCACCCGATTAATCCTGGACATAAGCTACGGCAATGTCAGGTTCTTTATTTTGATGGGATTTACAGCAGGTGCCCTATTGTATTTCTACGGAATAAGCAGGTACATTTTAAAATTTTTCATATTTATTATTGATGCTGTAATAAAAGCAGTTAAAACAATAATTCATCTTTTAATAGACCCGGTCAAGTTTATAATAGGAAAAATTAAGATAATATTATATCCTGTCAAGCTGAAATTCATAAGAATTAAGGATAAATTCAAAAAAAGGTATAAATTTTTGAAATATAAATTAAAAAAGGTTTCCAAAAATAGAAAAATGATATATAATAGGAAAAAACGACAGGGGCGTAAAAGAGGCATGGTGACGCACCGACAGAGGAATGCCCCAAAATGAGAGAAAGGAGTAGTCTTAAATGAACGAAGAGCAAAGGATAATAGATCTAAATAAAAGGATTAACCATCATGATTTTCGTGAAAAAGAGAGAGAAATAAAAGAACAAAAAAGAATTCAAAAGATGACTGCTCCGATTAAGAAAAAAAGAAAATTTAACGTTATTAATTTTCTGTTTTTGGTATTTGTCATGTATTTTGCCTATACGGCTTTTAACCAGTATGAAATGCTTATAGACCTCAATAGTCAGATAGAAGAAAAAGAAATAATAAAATCCGGGACTGAAAAAAAGGCATTGGAGCTTAAGAGCGACGTGGAAAAATTAAACCGGGAAGAAGACCTTATGGAGATAGTTGAAAAAATAGCAAGGGACCAATACAAGATGGTTAAACCAAATGAAACCATATACATTGATAAAAACAAAAATGACAATAAGCTTATAAAGGGTATAGGCTCTGAAAAAGACTTGATAAATGAATAAATATTTATAATTTTAAGCATATTTTGACAACATTTTACAATCATATTTGCTAACATGAAATAAATTAGGGGTGCAGATATGATTGGGAAAACACAGGATGAAAAATATGCTTCAATTATTTTTAAATCATTAAAGAAAGAATTTAAACACATAAAAGAAAACTGGCTTTTGCTTTTGCTGTGTTTTTTTATTTCAAGGCAGAATATAATCGATGAAATATTTCCCTTCGCTCTTGTTGTTTTAAGTTCCTACTGCCGCATCAAAGGCCCTTGGTTTTCAATTTTTGCCCTATGCATTGCAGGTGTATTGTCAGTGTCTTTTGATTTTACTTATATTGTAATGCTTACTGCTATTTACGGATACTTTTTCACATTTCGGGATGAAGGCAGTAAGTCGATTTTCCTTGTATCAGGCTATTCTTCAGCGGTATTATTCTTTTCAAAGACTGCAATTTTAACTGCAGCCGGTTTTAATGCAAACGAATTTATGCTCATTGTATTTGAAACACTGTTTATTTTCAGTGCCCTTGTTTTAATAATAGAAGGGTTTAGAATTATTACCGCTATAAAAAAGGGAGAAACAAAAAAAATACAGAAAGCAAAAATCAAGAATCCACAAGATACACCAGCAATCCGGCTTATGAAAAACAATGCTGAAAGCGAAGCTGCTTCAGCCCTTTCTTATGCTGTCGATAAAAATAAAAAGAAGCACAAGTATTTGAATATATTTTCTGATGAAGCCAAGAAGAAAATTAAAGAGCAGCTTTTATGGCAGAATATTAATGTTAAGTTCTTTGAAGTAATATCAAGCAGCAAATCATCCATCCTCTTAAGCATGACAGTTAAAACCGAAAAAACACCTGAGGAAACAGAAGATACAATATCATTGATTGTAAGAAATATTACCGGTGCAAGGTTAAGATGTGTCGAAAAGTTAGTAATGTCTCCAAATTATTATGTCTTAAAATTTAAAAATGTAAAGAAAATAAAAATACGAACATACAGTGCAGCTGCAATTAAGGACGGGTCATTGGTGTCCGGTGATAATTTTGCATATGCCGGCAGACAGGACAAGTACTATATTGTTCTTTGCGACGGTATCGGCTCCGGGGAAGAAGCCAGCAGCGAAAGCAACGGTACGGTTGACTTGATGTCAAGGTTTTTGTATTCTGATTTTACAGAGGAACAAATATTAAGAACATTAAATTCTGTGCTTATGATTAAATTAGGTGATGAAAGATACGTTACCTTCGATTTCACAATAATAGATAAGGCAACAAAAGAAATAAGACTTTACAAGGCAGGAGCTGCACCTTCCTATATTTTAAGCTGTAAACACGTTGACAAGTTAAGCGGCAAGAGCCTCCCTCTTGGTATCCTTGATAATTTTGAATACAGCTCTTTTAAAAAGGAACTCAAGATAGGGGACATGGTGGTGATGGTTACAGACGGGGTAATTGACTCTATAAACCTTGACCCTAAAAAGTCCCTTGACAAATATTTGGAGCACATAGGGGGGAAGGACCCCCAAACCATTGCAAATTCAATACTAAGCTATGCACTGAGAGGACAGAAAGAAATAATAGA
>CAZAYQ010000217.1:0-2641 GCA_964489345.1 uncultured Clostridia bacterium
TATTGAAAATTCAACATTAGATACATTTTATACCGGTGAAAGCTACGGAATTGCAGAAATTGCTTTAAATCCTGACAACAGCTGCATTGCTTACAGCACAAAACCGGAAATTTATGATAGCGACGCATATGAAGAATTTCACGCTAATCAAACAATAGTTTATTTGTATTTTCTTAACTTAGAGACCAAGGAGAAAATTCAGGTTTCCAGGTCGGTGACCAAGGGATTTGGGCCTAAGTGGCTCAGCAATAAAATATTTGAATACAACGATCCTGACAGTTTTATGAGATTAACTTTTAACATTGATGACTATCATTTAAATTCGGGTAAGGAGAATCCTGAAAATGAGGAAAATTTATGGCAGGATGCAGAAGGTATAGCGCCTTTTGTAAATAGTATAGATGGTGATTTGTATTATGATGAAAGTACTTACAAAATAAATCTTAAAATACCCTCCATATATCATTTGGATTCTCCCGGTGTTTATTTTTACTGGAGAGAGGCAGATGGTAAAGGCTGTTACATATCATTAACAAATTATATATATGAATTAGATGAAAATAACAATTTCATTGAAAATGTAAAGAAAATATACCTCCTAAATAATTCTGATGCTAATGAAAATATATTTGATAATGGAATAATTGAAGAAGGTATTACAGACATGGGTTATAAATATGCTTATTTTTTAGATGATATTACTGATAATTCCAATGACAGGGTGCTATCCTATATATTTATTCAGTTAGATGACTATGTAATTTGCAGATTGGACTATAGACTATTTTCTGAGGATTTTGGAAAATTTGATGCCGGGCTAATAATTAATTCCATTACCCATACATTGACAAAGGGACTTTATAGAGAGGAGTTTTTAACTGTCTATATTGATGATGCAGTCAATAGAGTTTATTTTAAAGTTCCGTATTTTTATATCCAAGGTTATCGCGGCCTATATTATTCCGAACATCCGGAAAAGACAGGCGCTTCTTTCTTGGAGTTTTTCATAGATAATAAGGAAGAATTTATACTTTACATTCAAGATACAGATACTGAAATTGAATATATGGGAGAAATTGAAGAAGGTTACACAAAAAACGGATACAAATATTCATATTATATAGAAAAGGAAACACAGTCATATCAACCCTATGATACAGATGAATGGAAGGAGTTTTCCAAATTTACAACAAATATATCCGTCAGATTTGATGAAAATTCAGTATTAAAAATGAAATATGAACTATCAGAAGAAGCTTTCAGTTTAATTGATGTAAATGAAATATTAGATTCTGTATATTTTTGAAAGTTCATGTCCAAAAATGAAAAAGAATATATGAGCGATAAATTTTAAAAAATTAAATAGTGCTAAGTATGAAAGAGATACCCCCGGTTAACCGGGGGTATTGAGTTTTAATAATAAAAACGGCGTATAATAGCTGCCTTTTTGATTAAGTGGTATTAAGTTTAGAAACTTATAGCAATTTATATAAATAATAACAAACTTACTGCCATTACTGCCATGCCGGCTATGAGCCCCGCTATTGAAAGGTGATGGTCTCCGTATTTCTGTGCCGAAGGGAGGAGTTCATCCAGTGATATATACACCATTATGCCTGCGACCATGCCGAAAACTACACCAAAGATCACTTCATTTAAGAAGGGCATTAGTATTAAATAACCTATCAGCGCGCCGATAGGCTCTGCAAGCCCTGACAGAAAAGAATACTTAAAAGCTTTTTTTCTATCTCCTGTAGCATAAAAAATAGGAGCGGATATGGATATTCCTTCCGGTATATTATGAATAGCTATTGCTACGGTTATGGGAATAGCTATTGAAGGTTCATGAAGAGCAGAAATAAATGTTGCAAGTCCTTCGGGAAAGTTATGAATTCCAACGGCTAATGCTGTAAACATTCCTGTTCTCATAAGATCATTTTCTATATGGACGTTTTTTTCATCCAATTCTTCAACATTGTGCAGGTGGTGGGGGTTCTCTTCATCGGGCAGGGCCTTGTCAATAACTGCCATAAGGAGCATTCCACCGAAAAATGCGGCCACAGCCGCCCAAGAACCAGCTTTTAAGCCAAGTTCTGATACTAAACTATTTTGTGCCTTGAAAAATATTTCAATCATGGAGACATAAATCATTACACCTGCTGAAAAACCAAGGCTTACAGCTAAAAATTTCGTATTTGTTTTTTTAGCGAAGAATGCTATGGCACTGCCGATGCCGGTGCTTAGACCTGCTAACAGTGTTAATCCAAACGCAAATAAAATATTGTTGTTCATACAATCCTCCTTACGTCAGTATATACCCATTTAAAGCTATGTATAAACTAATTAAATATAATAAGAAAAATTAACAAGCAAATATTTATAGCTTACAGATATATTTCATTATACATTACTTTCATAATCTTGCACCTAAAATTTCACTGTTTTTTTGTTTTTTTTATTTTCATTGCTTGATAAGTAATAAATTGCTATAATGAACATTAAGTTAATTAATTATAAATAATTAGAAGGACAAAATAATGAAAAAATTTATAAATGAATGGGTTGTACCTACAATTATTGCTGTTGTAATTGTGCTTTTTTTAAATAAATTTATATTTATATTGGTGACTGTTCCTACCGG